>JANOED010000346.1:0-1753 GCA_031413035.1 Leifsonia sp.
TCTATCGCGGAACACAAGCGCCGTGGATGGCCTTCGGGGCCGCGATCGCTGCGGGAGGCATGTCCACCGCGTGGTCCAACGCCACCGAGACCGAGGTGTACGCGGCGTCGCTGGCCCTGCGCGCCGATCGGCCGTCGCTTCGGTTGCCCCCCGTGCTCCGCGTTACCTGCGTGCCGCCGTCGCCCTTACGGTCATCGCGTGGGTTCTGCATGTCACTGCCGCAATCATGCGCGGGCTTGCCGCCGGCCGGGTGCCCTGGGCCAACATGTTCGAGTTCACCCTCACCGCGACCGCGATAATCGTCGGCGTGTTCCTTGCTTCCCTGTTCTGGCAGGATCTGCGCTACCTCGGTGCCTTGATCACCGGGTTCACCCTCATCGCGCTCGGGGTGGCGACGGTCAGCTTCTACGTTGATGTAGTACCGCTGCCCCCGGCACTCCAGTCGGTTTGGCTGGTGATCCACGTGTTCGTGGCGACACTCGGCACCGGCTTCTTCGCACTCGGGGCTGGGGTCTCAATTGCCCAGCTGCTGCAGGCGCGGCGAGAGGCAGGTCGTGGCAAGTCGCTCGGCTTCTTGGCGACGCTGCCCAGCGCCGAGAAACTTGAGAACACTGCCTATCGACTCATCGTTGTCGGGTTCGTGTTCTGGACCTTCACCCTCATCGCCGGCGCCATCTGGGCCGAGCGCGCCTGGGGTCGCTACTGGGGTTGGGACACCAAGGAGGTCTGGACCTTCATCATCTGGACCATCTTCGCTGGCTACATCCACGCTCGGGCAACCCGTGGATGGCGCGGTGCGCGGTCCGCATGGCTCGCCATCATCGGCTTCTCGGCCGTGATATTCAACTTCACGATCGTGAACCTGTTCTTCAAGGGTCTGCACGCGTACAGCGGGCTGTAGCAGGCCCCTCGGGCGAGCTCGCCCTAGGGTAGCGGCACGAGTTGCACCGGCACCCGACCGAAGCCGTTGTCGAAGCTGACGAGCGGACCGTTCGGCGTGCACTCGTAGTCGGCATCGTTGACGGGGGCGGTCGTTATCAGGTTGGCGAAGAGCGCGGCCGCATCCTGCTCGACACCGCCAACGACGTAGTCGTACTCGACGTCGACCGTTTCATTCTCCGCTGCGATCATCGTGTCGGTCGCGGTGTATGGCCCCGAGATCGAACCCACGAGGTTTCCGACGCCCTCTGTAGAAGGGGTGGAGATCGTCAGGCTCAGGTCAGGGGTGTACTCGAAGGTGGTGCCATCGAAACTCAGTCCCGTATCGCCTTCGACGGTGAACGAGACCGCACCCTCAGATGCCTCGTTCACCGAGTCATAGAAGACCTGCAACTCTTCTTGTGAGATGTACCAATCGCCGATCAGACACTTCGGGGGTTCGAGGCTCAGTGCCTCCGGTGTGGGGGAATTCGACGGGGGTTCGTACCTAGTAGTGGGCGTGTTGCCGGAGTTCGGCGTGCACCCGGCGAGGGCGAGCACCGCGAACATCGACGCTGCCGAAACAGTCATCATCCGTAAAGACATCGAACTCTCCTTGAGAGATACCGAGCGTTATCTCTTGCGGCCATAGTAGCGACCTCAGCGCCCCGAGCTACAGCAGGCGGAAGCTGCGCTCCAGTCGGGCCCGCCACCACGCCGCGCGATCCTCGGGTGCCGCATGCTCGTCGAGCAACTCGAGGCTGGGCACGATGCGCCGCACGGCGATGCGGCCGTCGACGGGCAGGAGGGGGGCATCCGTCACGTCGGCGCCGAA
>JANOED010000347.1:0-1808 GCA_031413035.1 Leifsonia sp.
CTCGTGAGACCACTGTCTCGGCGCAGGATCTTCCAGGTGTAGATGTCGGTCGCGACGACGAGCAGGTCGACGGATGCCTCGCGCTCCCCCACCTCGATCAGCGCGAGTTGTGGCGCGAACGTCACGCGCACCCACTCGCGGTGCACGTCGCGGCCCTGACGAACGATGGCCCCAAGCCGCAGGTCGGAGTGCTCCTGTTCGAGCATCCGTAGCACCCAATCGGCCCGCAGCTCGTAGTGCGCGTGCACGGTCGCGATCGCGGCGTCGATGTCACCGATCGGGGCGACCCGCTCGTCTGCGATCTCCGCGGTCGCGAACTCGATGACTGCGTCGAACAGGGCTTCACGGCTGCCGAAGTGGCGCAGCACGGTCTTCACGGTGGTGCCCGCACGCTCGGCGACATCGGCCAGCACGATCTCCACGCTGAGCTTCTCGCCGCTCAGCGCGAAGGCTGCGGCGAGAATTGCACGGCGAGAATTGCACGGCGAGTCCTGGCCATCGAGGCCGTGCGCGATGTGCGGTCATAGGTGCGGGTCGCGGTCGACGTCGCGGTGCGTGTCATATTCATGTCCATTTCAGTAAACCTGAATTCAAGATTGGCGTCAAGGGGCGGGAGAATGGACCCATGCCCATCGGCCAGGTCACGCGCGGAACCACCGGCACCAACCGCCTGCGCCGCGTCGACCGCTGGATTGCTCAGCTCCCTGCGCTGAGGCGAGCCGAGCATCCTGTGGTCGTTGATCTTGGCTACGGCGCCAGCGCGACCACTACTCTCGAGCTGCACCAGCGGCTCGCGCGAGTGCGGCCCGATGTGCAGGTCGTGGGGTTGGAGATCGAGCCGAGTCGGGTGGCGTCCGCGCTCGCATTCGCGCGGCCCGGGGTGGCGTTTGCCGTGGGCGGCTTCGAGGTGCCCCTGCCTGGGCAGGGGGCGGAGACAAAAGCCACGGTCATCCGTGCGCTGAATGTTCTGCGGCAGTACGACGAGGCCGAGGTGCTGCCGGCGTGGCATCGGATGAGCGCGCGGCTCGAGCCCGGCGGGGTGCTCGTCGAGGGAACCTGCAACGAGGTCGGACGCGTCGCAAGCTGGGTCGACGTGCGGGCGGACGGGCCTGTGTCGTTCACTGTGTCGCTGCACCTCGCCTCGCTGGCTGAGTCAGGGGGTGCGCCGTCGATCGTCGCCGAGCGGTTGCCGAAGGTGCTCATCCACCGCAACGTCGACGGCGAGAAGATCCACGACTTTCTGGTCGACCTCGACCGATGGTGGGCCGTGCACACCGGGCTCGGGGTCTACGGAGGCGCGCAGCGCTGGCTGGCGGTGTGTGCATCGATGCGGGATGCCGGCTGGCCGGTACTCGGTGGCCGAGCGCGGTGGCGGCTGGGCGAGTTGACCGTCGAGTGGGCCGCCGTTGAGCCGCGTGGGTTCGTCTGGGCTTAGAGCCCCGGCCGAGCATCCGCGGTCAGCACTCGACGACGTTGACCGCGAGGCCCCCCTCGCTCGTCTCCTTGTACTTCGTCGACATGTCCATGCCGGTCTGACGCATCGTCTCGACGACGGTGTCGAGCGAGACGTAGTGCGAGCCGTCACCGCGCAGGGCGAGCCGGGCCGCAGTCACCGCGGTCGAGGCCGCAATCGCGTTCCGTTCTATACAGGGAATCTGCACGAGGCCCCCCACGGGATCACAGGTGAGGCCGAGATGGTGCTCCATCGCGATCTCGGCGGCGTTCTCCACCTGCGCGGGGGTGCCGCCCATTGCCGCGGTCAGCCCACCCGCAGCCATCGCGCACGCCGACCCGACCTCGGCCTGACA
>JANOED010000348.1:0-4192 GCA_031413035.1 Leifsonia sp.
CTCAACCAGCCATAGCGCCCGCGTGATGCCTGTTCCGTGTCGTCAGCAACTACGGCCTCGATCGGGTTGTCTGACTCAGAGATGCTGTTGTCGCTCATGCCCACGCCCCCAGAACGAACGGCCACGGTAGCACCACGGCGAGACCTACGAGCAGCCAGCTGAGTCTCACAATCGGCCTGCGCCCTCGGCTCAGCAGGAAGACGGCAGCGAACCAGATCACCGGGCTAGCGATGGCGAGAAATTCGCCGAACTGGAACATGATCTCGCTCAGCGGATCAGCGAACTGAGCGCGGACGGCGTTGAGGCGCACGATGCTCGTGACCCAGCCGAGCGTGTAGATCAAGTAGACACCGCCGAGGATGCCGTAGGCGATGAGGAGGGCGGCGGGGATCTGTGGCTTCTCAGTTGGGGTGGTCCCATCGCCGGCCCGTTCGAGTGCCTCAGGGACCGTGGCGGGCTTCTCGTCGCCAGCCCAAGCCAGGGCCTCGTCGTCGGGGTCAGCTGTCGCGGCCATAGCTGAATACTACGGGCGCAGAGTCTAAGGTGCCGCGACCAGAAGGCCGATGGTCGATACGAGCTTCGGATGCTGGAACTCGACATACGCGGTGAACTCGTCGTCTTCCTCGCCGTACCTGCCCTCAAGACCCTCACCGACGATGCGCCATGGACGGTCGTTCGACGGCGTCGTGGCGCGGCCGTCATCGGGAAGGAATTGTCGATAGTCGTAGCCGTAGCTGTAGCTCTCGGCCAGACGCACCGACCGAGTATCGACCGCGATGGCGCCGCCATCGAGATCGAACTGCAGCATCCTGAAGAAGCCGGTCGCGCGCTCGCCGGTGTGAGTGCGGAACTCCTGGTAGTCGGCGAGAAGCTCAACCACGGTGTGCCCCTCGATTCCTCCCGCGTTCTCGGTCACTATCTGCCCCAAGCCGTGGAAGTGACCCGACAGCACGATGAGGACGTTGCGGTTGGGCGCGATCACCCGATCCCAGAGTTGCCCGGCCCTCGAGATCCACCGAGACCGGGTGGACCGCTGCACCTCTTCTTCTAGCGTTGCGGGCAGCACGTGCTCGTGGGTCGAAATGATCACGTTGTAGGCGGAGTGGCTCGCGACGATCTGCTCCGCCCAAGCGATCTCCCGCTCGGCGTACGCATACGGAAGCGACAGCATGAGGAATCGCGCGCCCTGGTGCTCGAACGTGGAGAAGTTCGCGCTGTTGTCGCCCGGGGCAATCGATCCGCCGTACCAGGGGGAGCCCTCGTAGCGGCTCGGCGGAAAATACTCGTTGAACAATTCGTCGGTGATGCCGCGCTTGTTGTCGTGGTTGCCCGGGAGAACGCTGTTCGGTATGCCCGCGTCATCCAAAATCGCCTGAATCGCGGATGCTCGTTCGAACTCGACCCGCGCCCGCACGTCGTTCTGGTTGGGGTCAACCCAGTTCTGAATCAGGTCGCCGGTGTGGGTCGCGAACTCGATGTTGCGCGAGTCGGCATTGTCGGCGACCCAACTGACCAACTGCGCGTAGACCTCGGGATAGCTCTCGGATAGGTACTGGGTGTCGGTGATGTGGGAGATCGCGAAGTCGTAGTCCGTCGGGTCTTCGAGCTGGCCATCCCGTTCGGTCGTGACGGTGGGCTTCGACCTCGGACCGTCTTGAACCAGCACGGTGACCCGACCGTCGGTGATGTCGTCGGCGACCAGTTCGCCAGCGAGGGTGTCGCGCCCGGACGCGAGGAGCCGCCACGCAAAACCGTCCCACACCGAGAACTGCACCTCGCCTCCTGGCGCTGACGAACCGGTCCAGGTCACGACGGATCCGTGGGTGAGGCCGGATGCATCGAGCACGAGCCGGTGGTAGGGGTAGCCGTAGCCGTCATCTGCCGCGGGATCTGGCGCCGCGGCATCCGTTGCCGTCTCCGCCGGGCCGACCAGCTCGGTGAGGGGGCCGCCGTAAGTGACGCCCGACCACACTTCGAGTGCGGGGATGGCGATACCTCGAGGCACGCCCGAGCCTGCGAATGCTCGCGGCTCGACCGTAAGGGAAGCAGGCGACGAGGTTATGACTCGGGCAGTCGGGTCGACCCACGGGCGAAGGTCGAGCGTACCCGGCGTTGCCTCCCCCACCACGAAGTCGTCGGCATCGTTGCCGGTGAAGCGCGTGCGCTGGAAGGTCTCCCTGAGCGTGCGATCGGGCTGGTATGTGGTGAGCGCCAGCGTCTTCGTGCACGGACTGATCGTGACGTTGCTCGAGTCCATTTCGTTCGCCGCGTAGATCCCGACACTGTCGACACGCCTGTTCCGGGCGTCGTCAACCCAGACTCCGGTGCCAGTGAAGTTGAGTGACACCGGGTACGTCTGCTGTGCTGCGGCGGCCTGCGGTGTGCCCTCACGCGCGGCGAGATACACCGCACCCGGGGCAAGAAGGGTTCCGTCGGGCACGGTGAACTGGGGATCGGCGCCTCGGTTGCCGTCTGCCTCACACCGGCGAACCGTCCACCCTGAGATGTCGACGATCTCGCTCGAATAGTTGCCGAGTTCGATGAAGTTGCGCTGTTCGCTACCGACGGGCATGCCCTCGACGGAGGGATCGGTAGCGACCTCGCTGATGGCCACGCCGGGCCGTGCGGGGTAGCTGAACGGCTGCGCGAAGAGGCTGCGTTCAACGGTCGCGTTGCCCGTGCCCGGGGTGCGGCGGGCAATGATGAACCCGGCGTCAGTGAGTTGATACGACTCCGCTGTGGCACCGTCGAGCACTGCAGGAAGCTTGTCGTCACCGTCCTGACATGCGGTGTCCAGCTGGGATGACACGGCGAAACGGTCGACCACCCAGCCCCGACCCGACCGCACAATGACCCCGAAGGTGACGTCGGCGAGGCCGTGCGCTAGCGTCGCCTGCGCGTTCCCGGTGAAGCCCAGTCCGCCGACGACCCACCGTTGCCCCGGAGCAAGGATGGTTCCCGAAGGTACCGTCAGCTCGTGGGTTCGCGGGGTCGAATGGCCCTCTGACGTGCAACGCGAGAGCTGCCAGCCCCCGATGTCTTCGGCAATAGTGCCGGTATTCAGGAGTTCGATGAACTCGTCGTCTTTCGCGCTTGGCCCCGACGACGCGACCTCAGAGATCACGACAGCGGTGGCCTCTTGGGGCGTCGCTGCGGTGCGGTTCTGCTCACCCAGAGTCGACTCGGCTCTGACGAAGTCACGCTCGAGGTTGCCCGTTGCTGACACTCGTTGCCAGCTCTCCGCCGCACCGAAGTCAAGCGAGTTGGGGAGATTGCGTGTCGCGGTGCACTCCGACGGCGTCGGCCACGGCTCGTTGGGGTATACCCCTACCATGTCGGCAACCTCGTGCTGCGGCGACTCGAGATAGAGACCGAAGCCGGCCTGACCGAAGACCGTATCGAAGTGCATGTCGCCGGGCATCCCAACCATGCTGACGGTGAGTATCTCGCCCGGCCCAAGCTCGATGCCGGTCAGGGCGACCTCTTGCCGCCCGACATTGGCTCGAAGGCCTTGCTCGCTGCAGCGAAACACTCGCCAGCCGTCAAGGCTGACCGCTGCTGTGCTCCAGTTGCGCAGCTCGAAGAAGCTCTCGAAGTCTGAATCCGCACCGCCATTGGCGAGTTCGTTGATCAGGATTGTCGGAGACGACGTCTCGACCAGCACCTCGGCAGCGGCCGGTGTGGGCACCGCCCCGGCCCACGCGAGAGTCGACCCGATCAAGACGACCACAGTGGCGCGGAGCACGCCCTGACCATCCCGCGCCGACGTGAACGGCGGGCATCAGGCGGGGGTGTGTCGGGTGAACGACGAGCCGACGGCCGCCCCGGCACGGAGGGTCGGGGCGGAATCCCTTACGCGACCGTCGTTCGATGATGTTGACTAGACGAACACATGGACCTGATCGGTGTTCGCGAGCTCCTGGGGGGCGCACGCCCCGATGGCTGAGCGCTTCGAGCTGGTGGTGCGCGCGGCATCCGCCCTCGTTGAGGGGGTCGGCGGGGTGCCCGGTTTTCGCCAAGCGAACCTCGGGATAACCGGCGGGCGTATCGTCGCAATCAGCGACACTGCCCTGGATGCCGACGAGTACATCACGCTCGCGGCTGACGAGGTGCTGCTGCCGGGCCTCGTCGATACTCACGTGCACGTGAACGAACCCGGCCGCACCGAGTGGGAGGGCTTCGCGAGCGCGAC
>JANOED010000349.1:0-3694 GCA_031413035.1 Leifsonia sp.
CTCCCATCAAGGCGATTCCCGCGCCCTCACGGCGTCGACCCTTCGACAGCACAAGGGATGCCACGGCGCTAGAAACGCGTGAGGCAAGCACACACGTCACCACGATGATCACTCCCGCGAATATCGCGAGAAGTTGGGACACCGCGTCGCGACCCCAGGTTGCAACCTGCGCGGCAGCGAACACGCTCACGATGAGCGACGGAATACTGATGATCGCCGCGACCGCCAACCCCACCGCGAGCTGGCTCGACTCGATTCCGAACAGGGCGAATGTGCGCGGATCGAGCGGGTCATCCGCACCGTACGCAAAGGGGAGCAATAGGTAGGCGAGCACGACGATCGAGCCGAAGATGATCACGAGAGAGCGCGCGATGTCGGGACTGATCGACCGAAGGGAGGCTATCCCGACCGTCAGCACTCCGGCAATGATCAGGCCGTAGGCCAGAGCGGCGAGCATGAGTGTCAACTGCGCCGTCGGTCGACGGAACATGTTCGACAGCAGCGTCAGCCTTAGTCCGAGAAACTGTGCAACCACTCCAGCCCCTCTACGGTGTCGCGTCCGCCAGCGAGATCGACGAAGCGTTGCTCGAGGCTGCCACCCGCTCGCACCGACTCGACCGTTCCGTCAGCGAGCACTTCACCGTCGACGATGATTGCAACGTAGTCGCAGATACGTTCGACCAGTTCCATGCTGTGGCTGGAGAGCAGCACGGTGCCGCCCTGAGCGACGTAGTTCTTGAGGATGTCGGTGACGGTGGCCGCAGATACCGGGTCGACGGACTCGAATGGCTCATCAAGTACAAGCAACCGCGGCGAGTGGATCATGGCAGCGGCGAGCGCGATCTTCTTCGTCATTCCTGCCGAATAGTCGCTCACGAGTCGGGCCAGCGACTCCTCCAGGCCGAATACCCGGGCCAGATCGGCAGATCGGGCCCGCACCGTGGGGTCGTCCATGCCGCGCAGGGCACCCGCGTAGTACAGCAGTTGAGCGCCGGTCAGTCGGTCGAAAAGCCTGAGTCGATCGGGCAGAACACCCATGTTGCGCTTGGCGATCACCGGGTCGTCCCAGACATCCGAACCGTGCACGGTAACCGTGCCGGCGGTGGGGCGCAGCAGGCCGGTGATCATCGACAGGGTTGTCGTCTTGCCTGCGCCGTTGGGGCCCACAAATCCGTAGAACGAGCCAGTGCGCACCTCAAGGTTCACGGAGTTGACGGCGAGCTTGTCGTCGAAGAGTTTGGTGAGCGACTCGACGGTGAGGATGGCCGAGGCGCTCTTGCGTGAGACTGCCTTCGACTTGGGTTTGGCCTTGGGCTCGGCCTTGACTACCACCGTCTCCACTACTTGCTCTGGCTCAGGCTCAGGCTCAGGCTCTTGCTCTGGCTCTTGCTCTGGCTCAGGTGCGGGCTCAGGCTCTGGCTCCGGCTCTGGCTCCGGCTCTGGCTCAGGTACGGGCTCCGGCTCCGGTACGGACTCAGGTACGGGCTCCGGCTCCGGCTGCGGCGGCTCAGGCACGGGATCAGGCTTCGTTTGTGGCTCCGCAATAGGCTTTGCCTTCACCGGGGTGAGCACCTCGCCCTTAGGGCTCGCAAGCGTGATCTTCGGCAGTGACAGCCGGGGAACGGTGATCATGGATGGCTGCTTGGTGTCTCCAAGCTTCGGAGCGGTTTTGCGCGCGGCGGTATCCCCGGGGCCGTGCTCCGTGCCGTGCTCGGGGGCGTTATCCACCGTCCCAACCTACCAACGCTGAACGTCAGCCTGAGATTGCATCACGAAACTGCAACATCGTGGCCGATCGCGCGGTGAAGCGAGTGCCTCCGGTAACCTTGATGGAGCACAAAGGGGTGTCCTCCAGCCAATCCTTGAGTGAACAACAGGCAAATTGTTGTCACGGTTCAGGATTCAGACACCTTTAGGAGTCCACATGACTACGCAGATCGTTATCCTCGCAGCGGGAATGGGCAGCCGACTTGGGCGCAGCCTGCCCAAGCCGCTGACCGAGCTTGCCGACGGCCGAAGCATCATGCAGCAGCAATTCGACAACATTCGCTACGCCTTTGGAAACGAGGCGCAGGTTTCGGTTGTCGTCGGCTACAAGCTCGAGCACATCATCGAGGCGTTCCCGCACGCGTCGTTCGTCTACAACGAACAGTATGACCAGACGAATACGTCCAAGAGCCTCATGCGGGCGCTGCAGGCATCCGCCCCCGGCGGCGTGCTGTGGATGAATGGCGATGTGGTTTTCGACCCGACCGCGCTCGAGCGAGCTGTACTCATGGTCGCGCGCGACCAGTCATTCGTCTCCGTCAACACCGCCAAGGTGTCTGACGAAGAGGTAAAGTACACCACCGACGCAGAGGGGTTCATCAAGGAACTCTCGAAGACGGTTTCGGGCGGTCTCGGTGAGGCTGTCGGTATCAATTACATCTCTCGCAACGACAAGTCCGTGCTGCTACACCACCTCAAGCGCGTCGGCGACCAGGACTACTTCGAGCGCGGCCTAGAGCTCGCAATCGAGCACGACAAGCTGCGCATCGAGCCGATCGACATCAGCGACCTGTATGCGGTCGAGGTCGACTTCGCCGAAGACCTGGAGCGCGCGAACCTCTTCGTCTAGCGCGCTCTACGATAGGCACGTGACCTCTAGCGCGCTCGATCGACCACGATGGTCGCCGACGGCCCGCTATCGCCGTTCACTCTGGTTGTTGACTGCGCGCGATCTTCGAGTGCGGTATTCGACATCAGTTCTGGGCTACTTCTGGTCTATTCTCGACCCGCTCGTGATGGCGGCCATCTACTGGTTCGTCTTCACTCAAGTCTTCGACCGACCGGTCGGAGAGCAGCCGTACATCGTCTTCTTGCTCAGTGCCCTCCTGCCGTGGATGTGGTTCAACGGTGCCATCTCGGATACCACGCGGGCCTATCTGCGCGAGGCGAAGCTGATCCGCTCGACGAAGATTCCGCGCACCATCTGGGTTGCAAGCCTCGTGCTCGCGAAGGGGATCGAGTTCGTTGCGAGCATCCCCGTTCTCGTGGTCTTCGCAGTAGCGACGGGGGCAACGGTCGGCTGGGAGTCGGTCTACTTCTTGCTTGCCATCGTGCTGCAGGCGGTGCTGACGATGGGTGTTGGCCTGATCGTCGCACCCGTGGTTGTGTTCTTCCGCGACCTTGAGCGGGCCACCAAGCTTGCCCTCAGGTTTCTCTTCTACGCGAGCCCGATCATCTACAGCCTGAACGATCTGCCGGCTGGTCTGGGGTTCTGGGCATCCTTCAACCCGCTCGCGGGCATCTTCAGCCTGTATCGCGCGGCCTTCTTCCCCGCCCAGCTCGACTGGTTCGCGGTTGGCATCGCCGCAGCTATGACCGCGGTGATCTTCTCCATCGGCATCCTCGTCTTCAAGCGAACCGAGCGTGCTGTGCTGAAGGAGATCTGAGCCGTGGCTGGGGCAGAGGCGCACACGACACCCGTGGTGATCAGGGTTGAGGATGCCGGCATCCGTTTCCGACGCAACCGGCGTGCTCGCCGCAACTTCAAGGATCTCTTCGCGGGTCGCCAGCGCCGCACGCGTCCCGGCGAGTTCTGGGCACTGCGCGCCGTCAGCTTCACCGTGCACTCGGGCGAGGCGATCGGTGTGGTGGGACGCAACGGGCAGGGCAAGTCAACGCTGCTGAAGCTGGTCGCCGAGGTCATCCT
>JANOED010000350.1:0-3665 GCA_031413035.1 Leifsonia sp.
GGATCCCGCGGTCGCCGCCTCCAGGCGCGAGGTGTCAACGCCCGAGTTCTTCGTGATGTTGGTGCCGACGCCGCCGGGGAACACTACGGTCACGGCGACCCCAGTGCCCTGCAGTTCGGCGAAGAGTGCCTCGGTGAGGAGCTTGACCGCCGCCTTGCTTGCGCCGTATGCTGCCTGGCCGGGCACCGGCAAAAATCCGCCCATGCTCGAAACATTGACAATGGATGCCTCCGGCCGCTCCAACAGGAGCGGCAAGAACGCCTTGGTGGTGTAGACCACGCCCCAGAAGTTCACGTTCATTACTCGCACGACGACCTCGAGGTCGAGGTCTTGGAACTTCACAAATGGCTGGATGATGCCGGCCACGTTGAGCAGCCCGTCGACCTGACCGTGCGCCTCGATCACCGCGGCGGGAAGATCGAACACCGCCTTGCGTTCGCCAACGCTGAGAGTGTGAGTCGTAAGACGATCACCCGCGGCCGCGAGCGTTTTTGTCTCCGCAAGGCCGTCCTCGCTGAGATCGACGGCAGCGACCCGAGCTCCTCGGGTAAGCAGTCCGAGCACTACCTCGCGCCCGATACCGTTACCGCCCCCGGTGACAACGAAAACTTTGTCGGCAATCTTCATGGGAATCTTCCTATCGGGTCGTATTCACTCAGCTCGGGGTTCGTTTGCGTACTTCTTCCGCGACTGACCTTAGCGTCGAGCTGAACTGATCGAGCTGTTTAGGTGTCAGTCGCGACGTCGATTCGGCGATCATTTGGTTGAACTCCGAGTGCATGACACCCATCACCTCGTGACCGCGCGGGGTTAACTCAAGATAGAGGCTTCGACGGTCATCCGGGTGGTCGACCCGGTGCAGCAGATCGATGTCGACAAGACGGCGGGAGATTGCAGTCACCGCACCTGTGGTCATTCCAAGGTAGACAGCGAGCTGTTTGGGCGTAATGCTCACCGTTCGCGCGACATGGAACAGGGCGCGCAACTCGGTGGCGTTGAGGCCGGCATCCGCTGCGATGCGTCTGCGGTTCGCCTCTAAGGCACTCACGAACTCGGCCGCGGCCGCAGGGAAACCCTGGAGAACGTGCGCGGGACGATCGGGAGTGGCCATGATGGTCGATTCTATCGAAGAGGGTAAGTAGAGATATAACTTAGCATTTCGTTGACTTAGTGACTAAGCTATATAACGCTTCGGGGCCATCCCCGAAAAATGTCCACCCATCCCCTCATCACTTGGAGCACATTGTGATTCCTGACAGCTTGACAGCTGACCAATACAACACCGTCTACAACTTCCTCTCGCTCGTGATCGCGTCCCAGTTGTTCACGGCTCTCTTCCTGCTCATTGCGTTGCCGCGCATCCTTCCGCGCTATCGGCAGGCCATCACCGTCGCGATCATTGTGTGTGGCATCGCCGCCTACCACTACTTCAGGATCTTCGACTCGTTCAGGGCTGCGTTCGTTACCGACTCGGTCGGTGGCACTGGCGAGTACGTTCAGGCGGTCGGCGAGTCGTTCAACGAGGGATACCGTTACGTCGACTGGCTGCTGACGGTTCCGCTGCTGCTCGTAGAGCTGATTGCCGTTCTGGCCCTCGCGCGCAGCGTTCAGTCGAAGCTTCTTATGCAGCTGGTTCCCGCCGCCGCGCTGATGATCATCCTCGGTTACCCGGGCGAGATCAGCGACGACAACACCGTGCGGACGATCTTCGGAATCCTCTCGACCATCCCGTTCCTGTTCATCCTGTACGTGCTCTTCGTGCAGCTGAGCAAGTCGCTTGACCGTCAGCCGGTAGCGGTGCGGGGAATGCTCTCGCGACTGCGCTTCCTGCTGCTGCTCAGCTGGGGTGTCTACCCGATCGCGTACATGCTGCCGCTGCTCAACATCGACGGCTCAGATGCGTGGGTATACAAGCAGATCGGCTACTCGGTCGCTGACATTCTCGCGAAGGCGGTCTACGGCCTGATCATCTTCCAGGTCGCCCGAATCAAGTCGTTCGACGACGACGCGACTTTCGCCACCGTTGAGGAGTCGAAAGACGAGGCGCCCGTCGCCAAATAGTTGACCTGCCGAAACGAGGGCGGAGACCAGCACAGCGCTGGCCTCCGCCCTCGTCTGCATTTGTGGATCCGTTTGCGTTTGCGGATGCGTTTGCGGATGCCGCGGCATCCCTAGGCTGTATGAATGATGCCGCGCTGCCCCGCCTGCCAGAGTTTCGCGTTTCTCGACTGGACGGACTGCGGCACGTGCGGCGTCGAGTTAGGCTACCGGCACATTACGCTGAGTTTTCTGCTCGTGTATCCCGACGGGACCGCCGACGGCGGCACCCCTGAAGGCGGCGAGGGTACCGCCAGTCCCGACATTCTGCGCACCTGCTCCAACCGGTCGTGGGGCTGCAACTGGCTGGTTGCCGACAGCGAGGAATCCGGCCGATGTTTCTCGTGTCGCCTGAGCCGGCGCCTGCCCGATCGGGACGACACGATCGCCTGGGAGAAGCTGAAAGACACCGGCATCGCCAAGCGTCGATTGCTCGTGCAACTGTTCGAACTGGCGCTGCCGGTAACCCCCTTCTACGAGAAGGAGGGCGGACTCGGCTTCGATCTGCTCTCGAGTCTGAGCGGTCAACGGGTCTCGATCGGGCACGCGAACGGCATCATCACACTCGACCTTGCGGAAACACTCGACGACTACCGCGAGAACCTGCGCGTGCGACTCGGCGAGCCCTACCGAACCATGCTTGGTCACTTCAGGCACGAGATCGGCCACTACTACCAGTGGGTTCTGGTGACCTCCGACGAGCAGTGGGCGGCCTGCCGGGCCCTCTTCGGCGACGAGCGCACCAGCTATCAGGATGCGATCGCACGCCACTATAAACAGGGGGCGCCGGAGGACTGGGCCGAGTCATTTATCTCGGAGTACGCGACCATGCACCCGTGGGAGGACTTCGCCGAAACCTTCGCCCACTACCTGCACATCAGTGGAACCCTCGGCACTGCCTCTGCGGCAGGAGTAGTCCTGAGCGCCGCTCGGGTGCAGGGCATCATCAGCCACGACATCGTTCCGGAGACCAACTACACCGATCTCGGCATCGACCGGATGCTCGACGACTGGCGCTGGCTCAGCCTCATGTTCAACCGGGTCAACCGGGCAATGGGCCAAGGTGACCTGTACCCGTTCACCCTCACCGATCCCGTGAAGGAGAAACTGCGGTATGTGCACGAAGTGATCGTGAGCGCATCCGCCTAGGTGACGGCGAGCAGCGCGCTTGGGTCGAGAAACTCGATCGCAGCGGCCCTACGCGTGATAGCGGCAGCGAACAGTCGGGCGGCTGCGGGCTTGAGCAGGGTGACGGCGGTGAGGTCGACGAGGATTCGTTCGGCAGGCTCATCGAGTGCCGCCAAGACGTCTTCGGCGCCAGCGAACCCGAGCTCACCGCGCAGGGTGATCCTGAGCGTGCCGTCGTCGCCGACGACGGCCGACGAGACCGGGGAGAGGTACTCGCCCTGGTGCCCGAACAGGTGCAGCCCGTAGTCGTTCGAGAGCGTCTCGAGCATCGCCGTGCCGCGCGTGCTGTTGCCGCGGGTATCCAGCGGCGGTGCATACGTGCCGATGCCGAAGTGACCCGGATCGACCGCAACGATGCCACCGGCGACCCCGCTCTTGGC
>JANOED010000351.1:0-2473 GCA_031413035.1 Leifsonia sp.
CGGCTGGCGCGCTCTTCTTTGTTGACGCCCGCGATCTTGAGCGCGAAGCCCATGTTCTCGGCGACCGTCATGTGCGGGTAGAGGGCGTAGTTCTGAAACACCATCGCGATGTCGCGGTCCTTCGGCGGAACGTCTGTGACATCGCGGTCGCCGATCAGGATGCGACCCTCGTTGACCTCTTCGAGGCCGGCGAGCATGCGGAGGGTGGTGGACTTTCCACACCCGGAGGGACCGACCAAAACGAGAAACTCGCCGTCGGCAACCTCGATGTTGATCTTGTCAACGGCCGGGATAGTAGACCCCGGGTAGATGCGAGTTGCATTGTCGAACGTGACTGTAGCCATAGTTGTACTGCTCCTTCACCGGCAGGTACGTGCCGGACGATCCGTAGTGAATGGATGTGGTGCCCTTCGGACACCACATCCGATTATCGCACGGTTGGGTGTTTCCCAGATATCGCTCGTAGAATCTCCCCGGCGCGCGCAAATTTCCTGCAGAGCGCGCACAGCATCCCTAAGCACCTGTGAATGAGGTTCGATTGAGCTACGGCACATCCGGCGACAGCCGTCTCACCAAGAACGAGAAGCGCGACGCCGCGCGAGAGAAGGCTCGGGTTCTTCGCGAGCAGCAGAAGAAGAAGGATCGCCGCACCAAGTGGATCCTTCAGGGCGGGATCATCCTTGCGTCCCTCGCTGTCATTGCGATCGTCACACTCGTGATCATCAACTCGGTCAAGCCCGCCGGGCCCGGGCCTCGCAACATGGCGAGCGACGGCATCCAGATCAATGAGGGTTTCATCGCCACCGAGACTCCGGCGATTCAGCCGGGCGACGAGCCGGTTCCGAATGTGCGCGATGAGGATGCCGGCGTGCTCGACATCCAGATCTTTGTCGACTACCTGTGCCCAATCTGCGGCCAGTTCGAGGCGACGAACGGTGACTACATCGCGAGCCTGCTCGAGAACGGCGGCACCACGCTAGAGATTCACCCGATCGCGATTCTCGACCGCCTCTCGCAGGGCACTCGGTACTCCACACGCGCGGCGAACGCGGCGGCGTGTGTCGCCGACTTCTCGCCGAACCAGTTCTACGCCTTCGACGGCCTGCTCTTCGCCAACCAGCCGGCTGAGAACACTGCGGGTCTGAGTGACGACGAACTCGTCGCGCTCACGGTCGAGGCCGGAGTGCTCGAACCCGATGACGTGGCGTCGTGCATCCGCAACCAGACCTTCAAGTCGTGGACTGCGGCCGCAACGGCCCGGGCGCTCAACGGCCCCATCCCGAACTCGAATGTTGCGCAGGTGACGGGAACGCCGACCGTGATCGTCAACGGCCTCAAGTACGA
The DNA here is from genome assembly GCA_031413035.1 of Leifsonia sp. GTDB lineage: Bacteria > Actinomycetota > Actinomycetes > Actinomycetales > Microbacteriaceae > Rhodoglobus. Next base: position 1,345 of record JANOED010000351.1, read on the forward strand.
GGGCGCAATCAACGACCTCGCGTCGTTCCAGGCGTTCGTGCTGCAGGCAGCGGGGACGACCTTCAACGAGAACTCGACGCCAACCCCGACTCCATCGCCAACGCCGGAGGGCTAGGCCGAAGGCACGTGGCATGATCGCGTGGTGACCGTTCCCGTTGTTCGGTGGATGCGGCCTCGGCTCGATGAGGACGCAACGAGACGCGCTCTCCACGTGATCTCCCAGGCCGAGCAGGACCGATATGACGCAGCGCCCGGAGACCAGCAGGAGAGTTTCCTTGTCGGTCGATTACTTCTTCGGCAGCTCGTTTCGGAGTTGACGGGAGTCGCGGCATCCGATCTCGAAATCGTCGCCAAGTGTGCGGATTGCGGCGGGCCACACGGGCGACCGCTGCTTCGGGGTTCGGGTCTTCACCTGAGCCTGTCGCGGTGCGATAGCGCTGTCGTCGCGGCCGCGTCGTGGGATGGGCCCATTGGTGTCGACGTGGAAACAGCCACCCCTTCCGCAGAGGCGCTCGCGGCGATTCACCTTCTGACCGGCGACAAATCAGTCGTGAGCTGGACTCGCGTGGAGTCGGTGCTCAAGGCCGATGGGCGCGGGCTCAGGGTGGATCCCCGCGATGTTCTCATCGAGCGGGTCGGAGATCACCTTGAGGGATCTGTGCGTGATGCGCCCACCCGCTATCGGGTGTACGACGTTGACCTCGCTCCCGACATCACGGTCAGTGTCGCCTGCGCGCTGTCGCACTAGGGCAGCCGAGGCACCGTCTGGCCGAAGAGCCAGCTATCGAACAGGGTGTCGAGCGACTTTGGCGACCGTTCGGCGGCGAGGCGGCGGAAGTCATCCGTGGTCACCGTGCCGAATCGGTACACGGCTGTCCACTCGCGCAACAGGTCGAAGAAGACCTCGTCGCCTAGGGTTCGGCGCACTGCGTGCAGAGTGAGAGCTCCCCGCTTGTACACCCGGTCATCGAACATCAGCTCCGGACCAGGGTCGCCCAGCGTGAGGTCGAGCGGGAGCCCCACGAGGCGACGCCGGAACTGCCTGGCGAGTGTGTCGGCGTTGGCACCACCGCTGTTCTCCGACCACAGCCACTCGGCGTAGCACGCGAAACCCTCGTTGAGCCAGATG
>JANOED010000352.1:0-5786 GCA_031413035.1 Leifsonia sp.
GTCTGGCTTCACCTCACCGAGCGACACGAGCACGAGCACACCCACGTGGCCATCACACACGACCACTGGCACCGGCACGACGACGGCCATCACGACCACGAGCATGAGGTTCCCATCGAAGCGGGGTCAAGGCATCGCCACGAGCACACCCACGAACCGATGACCCACACGCACGTTCACTACCCAGACGCTCATCATCGGCACGGGCACTCGATCGGGTGATCGCTGGCCGTAGGCCGTAATGCCCTCTATCAAGCATCCGTGCCCTGTCAGAATGGAGGGCGGATCTGTCGTCACCGCGAGCGGCTGCCATTACACGAGGGCCACCACCACATGTTCCAGCAGGAGCTCGACCCCGTCTTCGGATCTCTTCTGATCTCGGCCGTGGTCGCCGCGATTCCCATCGTGGTGCTGTTCGTGCTGCTGGGCGTGTTCAAGGTCAAGGCGCCGTACGCGGCGATTGTCGCGCTGGTGCTCTCGATCATCTTGGCCATCGTTGGATGGCGGATGCCTCCGGTGCAGGCCCTCAGCGCGACCGCCGCGGGTATCTTCTACGGGCTGTTCCCGATCCTCTGGATTCTGGCGAACGCGCTCTGGGTTTACAAGCTGACGGTCGCGACACCGTGGTCGGAGGCGTTCGGTCGAACGATCCGCTCGATCAGCAACGACTTGCGCATCCTGTCGATTCTCATCGCCTTCTGTTTCGGTGCACTGCTCGAGTCGCTTGCCGGGTTTGGCGCGCCTGTTGCGATTTCTGCGGCAATGTTACTTGCGGCGGGCATGAAGCCGTTCAAGGCGGCGATTGTTTCGCTCCTGGCCAACACCGCCCCAGTCGCGTTTGGGGCGCTCGCCGCACCCATCTTCGCCCTCGTCGGGGTGACGGGCCTCCCGTTGCACGACCTCGCTTCCATGGCCGGCCGCCAGACGCCGTTCATGGCCCTGTTGGTGCCGCTCATACTCGTGTTTCTGGTTGACGGGCTCCGCGGCATCCGTCAAACCTGGCCGGTCGCACTGGTGGCCGGCATCGTGTTCGCGGTTGTGCAGTTCTTGACCTCGAACTTCTTCGCCGTCGAACTCACGGATGTCTTCGCCGCCATCGCAACGATCATTGCCGTTCTCGGGATGCTGCGCTTCTGGAAGCCGACGGAAATCATCGGCGCGACCGGAGCTGAGGAGGAGCGCGTCGAGCGCCCCGACGCACGGTCGATCGTTATGTCGGTCGCACCCTACGCGATCATCATCGCGGTGTTCTCGATCGCTCAGATTCCGGTGATCAAGGAGTGGCTGGGCGAGGTCGGCACGGTCACATTTAGGTGGCCCGGACTCGACGTGGTGAACGCGGCGGGTGACCCGGTCGTCAGTCAAGACATGCACTTCGATCACCTCAAGGCCACCGGAACGCTGCTGCTCTTCTCCGGGCTGATCACCGCTGTGCTCTACCGACTGTCACCGCGACGGCTGCTCGGCATCTACTGGGCGACGCTGACTCAACTGCGGTGGACCATCGTCACCGTCACGGCGGTGCTCGGGCTTTCGTTCGTGATGAACCTCTCGGGACAGACCGCGACGCTGGGGATGGCGCTCGCCTCCGCCGGCGCATTCTTCGTCGTACTGTCACCGGTCATCGGCTGGCTCGGCGTCGCGATCACGGGCTCCGATACGGCATCCAACTCGCTGTTCGGTCAGCTGCAGGTGACCGCGGCGGCGGCGACAGGCCTTTCGCCGGTGCTCATGGCGGCCGCCAACTCGTCGGCGGGTGTGCTCGGCAAGATGCTCTCGCTGCAGAACCTCGCAGTCGCCTCCGCGGCGGTCGGGCTTGAGGGCAGCGAGAACCAGCTGTTCCGCAAACTGCTGCCGTGGAGCCTCGGGCTGCTCGCGCTCATCACGATCCTCATCGTGCTGCAGTCGACCGTGCTCTCGTGGATGGTGCCGGGGAGCTAACGCCGGGCTGTCGAGCGCGCGGCAGCCGGCGTCACAAGTTGGGATACTCTCGTCGGGCGCGGGTCTTAGTGCCAATCCGGGTTGAGCTGAGCCCGATGGGTTTGATACTATTGTGATTGTTTTCCCAATCATTATAACGGAATGGTCATCTAATGATTGATTACCCAAGCACATGGACGCTCTCCGAATGGGAAGAGCGTGTAGGGACTGGAGTGCGTCAATTCAGGATTGCCGCAGGTTTCGATCAGATCGAATTAGCAGAGCGAGCCAATATCTCGCGTTCGGCAGTGCAGTCACTCGAGCGCGGCGAAGGCTCTCGGCTTCGCACGCTCATCGCGGTTCTGCGTGCGCTTGATCGACTTGATGCTCTAGACGCCCTCATGCCCGACGCTGAGCCCACCCCGCTCGAGGTGCTCGCCGACGCGCGGCGTGCCAGCCTTCCGCAGCGGGTGCGCAGGACAGGAACCTGACGGTGGCGTACGAGCCGACACGCGCCGTCGAGGTGCGGGTATGGGGCGAGCGAGTGGGAGCCGTCTCGAGCGGCCGTGACGGCTACCGCTTTCAGTACGCGCCAGAGTGGAGACGGTCAGGGGTCGAATTGAGCCCACTGCTCATGCCCCTCGCCGATCGAACGACGGTGTTCTCGTTTCCGCGCCTAGCGGACAGCACCTACCACGGGCTTCCTCCGATGCTCGCCGACGCACTCCCCGACACGTTCGGCAACAGCGTCATCGACCTCTGGATGTCCACTCAGGGAATCGATCGATCGCAGATAACGCCCCTTGACCGCCTTGCGTATCTTGGTGGCCGAGGAATGGGCGCTCTCGAGTTCGTGCCGGACAAAGGTCCGACCGCGCCAGATCCCACCGCACTGGATCTTGCCCGCCTGATTGAGATGGCCCGATCCATCGTTAGCGGAACGCTAGAGGATGACGTCCACGCGGCAGACGCACTGAGCCAGATCATCTCCGTCGGAACGAGTGCTGGCGGTGCCCGCGCCAAGGCTGTCGTGAATATCAACGACAAGACCCAGGAGATTAGGCCAGGACACTCGATGCCGGGCCCGGACGAGACGTCGTGGTTACTCAAGTTCGATGGGGTAGGTGCCGACCACCAGCTCGGGGACTCGCAGAAGTACACCCGCATCGAGTACGCGTACTCGCTCATGGTGGGCGCTGCCGGAATCGCTATGTCACCAACTCGCCTTCTAGCCGAGAACGGGCGCCACCATTTCTTGACTCAGAGATTCGATCGTGTGGGTGACGCGCGCATCCACATGCAGACTCTGTGCGGCATCAACGCCGTTGACTTCAACATGCGGGCGACGAACGACTACAGCCAGCTGTTCACAACCGCCGGGGCGCTTGGCCTCGATGAAGACGAGAAGACCGAGATCTTCAGGCGTATGGCCTTCAATGTCGCCGCCGCTAATCACGATGATCACTCCAAGAATCACTCCTTCCTCCTTCGTGAGGGCGAGCAATGGCATCTCTCCCCGGCCTATGACGTGACGTACGCCCGAGATGCAAACAGCATCTGGTTGAAGCAGCACCTCATGGGCGTAAATGGGAAGTTCTCCGACATCGGCCGAACCGACCTGCTGGCCGTCGCTGATCGGTTTGGAGTTCCCGCTGCGAAGCGGGCGCTGACGGAGGTCAACGACGCGCTCTCGTCGTGGCCCGAGTTTGCGCGTGAAGCAGGACTCGAGGCACCCGTCATCGACGCGATCGCCGGCGAGTTCACGACGATATGAACGTCGATATGAACGACGCTATGAAGGTCATCGAGCTCCCCCTCGGCCCGTGGGCCAAGTCGTTTCCCGCGTCGTCGTGGGGGATGACCGACATCGAGTTTCTCGCAACCGGCCCACGCCTCTCGGCCTTCGCCACTCCGCTCCTCACCCTCGACGCCGGCGCGCTGGAGCATAACGTCACCCTGATGGCGGAGTGGCTTCGCCCTCGCGGGCTCCAGATCGCACCCCACGGCAAGACCACGATGGCTCCGAAGCTGTGGAAGCAACTGCTCGACGCGGGCGCGTGGGGCATAACGTTGGCGACCGGATGGCAGGCCCAGGTCGCCCGCTCGGTCGGCGTCTCACGCATCATCATCGCCAACGAGGTCGTTGACCCCGTCGCGCTGCGCTGGCTCGGCGCCGAACTCGCCGACCCTGACGTCGAGATCGTCTGCTGGGTCGACAGTGTCGAGGCTGTCGACGCGATGCGTGCGGGGCTCAGTGCCGCCGCACGGCCGGTCGACGTGCTGGTCGAACTGGGAGCTCCGGGCGGACGCACCGGCGCGCGCGGAGTCGAAGCCGCGCTTGAGGTGGCCGCCGCAGTCGAAGCCGCGCCCGAGCTGCGGCTCGTCGGCGTCGGGGGATACGAGGGCTCGTACGCACGCGAGCGCAGCGCGGCGGGGGTCGACGCGATCGTCAGGTACCTAGCCGACGTGGTATCCGTCTACCGGCGAGTGCAGTGGGATACCCGCCCGTTGCTCACTGCGGGCGGCAGCGCGTGGTTCGACGTTGTGGCCGAGGTGCTCGGTGAGTTCGTGGGGGAGGCGACGGTCATCCTGCGATCCGGCGCCTACCAGATTCACGATGACGGGTTCTATGCAGGTATCACGCCGCTCACCGGTTTTCGCTCCGCGATGCACGGCTGGGCGCGAGTGGTCTCGACACCCGAGCCGGGCTTGGCGCTGCTTGACGGCGGCAAGCGCGACTTTCCCTATGACGAAGGAATGCCCGTCTCAGCTCACGGCGAAGTGCTCAGGCTCAACGACCAGCACGCCTACCTCCAGACGACCGACGTGCGGGTTGGAGATGTCGTGCGGCTCGGGCTCTCGCACCCGTGCACCGCGTTCGACAAGTGGAGAATCATTCCGGTGGTCGATAACCCTGACGCCGACGATCCCGTGGTCGTCGACGTCGTGCGAACCTACTTCTGAGCCGCGCCTACGGCTGCCACATCATGAGCGCGATGACGACCGTCATCAGCCCCATCACCGCGAATGCTGAGACCGTGATCGAACGGGTGCGGGCGATCAATCCGGCGCTCACCTGCTCACTCGCTCGGTCGAGCCCGGGTGTGATGACTGCAAAGACCAGCGCGACTGCGGCGACATAGGCGAGCACCGAAACGCCCAGCCACGGCGTGACGATCGTCAATTCTGGTACTGAGGGCACAAGCGCCAACCCGAGACCTGCGACCACAAGCGCCAGAGCCCCCACTACTCGAGTGAGACGTGCGAGCGAACGTACGTTTGCTGCATTGCTCGCTCGCGCCTCTCCGGCGCCCGCGAGTGGAACCACGACCAACGGGCCGACAACGAGCACCCCGATCATGACGTGGAGCAACGAGAGTGCCGCATCCGTTGTCATGACTGGGCTAGGGGCGCCACACCATCAGCACGGCGACGATGACGAGAAGCAGAGCAGTGACGCCCGACGAGCCAGCGATAGCGCCGTAGTACTTGGAGCGTTGTGTTGAACCGTCGACCAACTCAAGGCCGGCCCGCTTAAGCAGAGGTGCTACGAGGGTGAGGGTCAGCGTTACAGCAATCGAGAACAGGATGATCGATGCGAGAAACCACGGAGTGGTGAACGTCAGGTCTTCTTCGAAGCCCATCAGGCCGAAACCGAATAGTGCGACGAGCAGCGATAGCCATCCCACGATCGCGGTCACTCTCGCCAGCGAGGCGACTTGGGCGCTCGATCCAGTGCGTAGGGCGCGGAGGCCGAGCATGGGGACGACGGCCATGGGCCCGATGATGAACACGGCCGAGACGATGTGGAGGATTTCGAAGAGATCTTTCATGGCCCCGAGCCTGCCCGACGAATCCGCATGGCT
>JANOED010000353.1:0-7045 GCA_031413035.1 Leifsonia sp.
TCGTCGTCTCGGTCAAACCGAGGGCCGTCAGCCAGAACGAGCGCGTGCCTGACTTTTGCTGGGGAATGATCGGACGGATCGTCACCAACTCGAGGTTGCTGTCAACGTAGGACGTGACCGTGCCACGGTAGATGTTGCGCAGGGTGAACGGCGCCGGCGAGATCGAGTCCTGCCCTGAGTTACCCAGCGCGATATCGCGCGGGAAGTCGCTCGCCGCGCTGACCGCGTACGTCACTGCGTCACGAGCAAACGGGATGAACGTTAAGTCGGTACCCGAGAAGTTCGAGTCTGGGGAGCTCGAGCTTCGGGCGAAGTCGACCTGGCCCGTAATGCTCACGCCACCCGTGGTCGGGAAGATCCGAACGCCGGTGTCGTTGACCGAGGCAGAGAGCGCCTGAACACCGGCGGTCGATCCATTGGGGCGCGTGAACGTCGGTCCACCCGAGCGCGTCTGGATCGTGGCCGATCCAACCGCGTCGTAGTTGCCGATGGCCGGGACGACCGAACTTAGGCCACCCACGAGATCCTGGGTGGTGTCGGAACCGACACCTACCAGGTCTTTGAAGCCCGACGGGTCTGCGTACGCAGGCGCCGCCGCGCTGAACGCGAGCACGGCAACCGCAGCAGCGGCAACCGCGCTGAGGCGCAGCTTGTTCTTGCTTGACATTTTTATCCAACCTCTGTTTGGTAAGGTGCCCCAGTAGTTCAGCCCAAGTGGTGGACTAGCCCCTCATCGCGCTTTTCCGGTTCGATGGGGGGTTTCCTTTCGGTCGGAGCGGATGCCCGAAAGAAGCTTTGTGGTGGTTTAGAGCGCGCCCCTCCCGCGGAACAGGATTGGCGCGACCAAGAAGCCGGCGAGCCCGACGACGAGAGCAATGACCAGCGCATTCCGGGCGATCGGCTCGGATGCCGACGTTGGCGTCACCCCAGTAGCGAGTTCGTCTACCCCTTGAGTCACGACGGGATCTTCACCAGCCGCGGTGCCATCCGTCGAGAACGCGCCAAACCCGGACACATAATCGTCTTGCGCGATCCCGTTCGTAGGTTGAGTCGCCGTCGGTGCGGTATAACTTTTGATGCCACTAATCGAGGCCGCTGCCTCGGCTGACAGGCCCGCCGTGAGTGGAAGGTAGCCGGCTGGAAGCTGACCGATTTCGGTGCCTGGGACCTGACCGGATGTAGTGACCTGCGTAAGCATGTTGGCGATGGTCGTGCGTTCCGCGGCGGTTGCGGTCGTGAGGTTGACCCCGGCGTAGGTGACTATGGTCAGCGGGTAGCCATCGGCAGGAATCGCCGCGGGATTGACCTGCTTGACCGTCGCGAGGCTGGTCCCCTCAAGCGCGGTCAACGCGGTCTCCATGGTTTCAGTGCTGAAGTCGACCGCCACAGTACTGTCCGCGCCGCGAAGGGATGCCGTGCTCAGGCCCCAGCGGTCGGCCTGTACGGAATCAGTGATCGCCAGCATGAACTTCTGTCCGGGCAACTGCGCTCCCCCGCTGACCCAATCACCCAATTCGCCGACTGAATTGATGGTGTTGGGGTTCCAGACGTTCTTTGAACGCGGGTCGGCGCGGAATGCCAGACGCGCCGCACTGAGAAAACTCTCCGCGAACGGCGAGAGCTGAAGTGAGTCGAAGCGTGAGCGCTCACCGGTGAGTTTCAGGGGCGCCACAGTCTCGTCATCGCGGGGAAAGGTGTCGAGTGGCAGTTGCGACAGAACCTTGGGTGAGCCGTCTAGGTTTGTGAGCCCCACGAGCTTGGTTACCGGCGTCTCCAAGTACAGCCCCGTCGAGTCTAGGTACCACGGAACCGACGCCCCCGCGTTGCCCTTTGGCAGGTAGTAGGGGTTGACCGTCATCCCTAACTTGTCGCCTACCGCGTTGAGGTCATCAGGAACACCATTGAGGAAGGCAACGGCCTTGTCATCGGCGAAGATCCACCGCCAGACTTGCCGGATGGCGTCGGCTCCGGACGGACCCGGCAAAATGAGCGCCGGGTTGTACGGGTAATCAGCGAAGTTGGGATTCAGCGCCCGAAACTCAGGATCCCTGGAGAAGAAGGTGTAGGTGCGATTGACGGCTCCCAGATGAGCGGCATTCGTGGCGGGAAATCCCTGGCTCTGCGGCGTGAGGAACGGGTAGGACTGCGTCAGGAGCTTTGCCATGAGACGCGGTGACAAGACGAGCTCCTCAACCCGCCCGTTCGAGTTCTCGGCGAGGAAGGCAACGACTACGCCAGAAATCCCGACCGGTGCGTAACTCAGCGTGGTCTTCGCTAGCAGCGTTCGCTCGGACTCGGTGAGCTCACCGGCGCTGACCGGGAATCCGGTGTACGCGATCCGCGGGGCACTGGCCGCGTTGTCAATCAGGCGGGCCCGCGCCACAGAGTCGGTGTTGGTTGCAAAGCTGAAGGTGGTCTTGAGTGACTGGCAGAGCGCCGGCTGCCACGAGCTCATCGCCCCAACCATGAGCTCTGATCCCACCACGCGCGTCTCCGCGCTGCCGATCGCGCACGACGCGCCCGTAGGTGCGAACTCGAGAGGAATGACTATTCGGTTATCCCAATAGTCGCAGAGGTCGTTGATCGGGCTGCCGCCCTGCACGGAGTTCGGCCGGTGCAACTTGTACGGTTCGTAGTCGTTCGCCGAGTCCAGGATTCCGCTGCACTCGGTCCCGTTACCACCGAAGTGTGTTCCGCGCGGTACGACGACCAACCAACAGCGCGGGATCGCCGCGGTTCCGCAGCCCAAGTGTGGGGCGCGAACGGACGACTGCGCCTCGAAGTCGAATGTGCCAGACCCGTCGGCACCGATCCGCGCGCTGTTGATCTCGTTGGTCGTTGACGGGTCGATCAGGTCGAGAATCGGGTACCGGAACCCCCCGTTGCCATCGGGCACTGGTTTGCCGCTGTAGAACCGATCACTTGCGGTGCGGAATGGTACGTCATGATTCGTGGGCCGAGCGGTATCGAAGTCAAGCGTTGTCGTGCGCGCCGCGTTGTCGGAGATTACCGAGGTGCCGAGCCCGTTTGCCTCGACGTTGTATCGGCCACCCCATTGACAGGTCTCGTTGAAATCGTCGGCGAGAGGGTTCGGACCCCAACACTGCATCGCCTGCACGTAGTTCTTCGCGTTGTCTGCCTCGAGCCCCGATTGGAACGACGAGATGGTTCGGGCAAACCCGGTAACCGTCACGCGAAGCGCTTGATCGATAACCCCAGTCGTCTGCGAGACCTTCACGCGGATCTGGTCGAACTCGTCGTAGTGCGGACTCGACGGCAGTCGTTCAGGCTGGAATGCCCGGGCCGTCGACGTGTCTCCGGCCCACGCGACCGTCAGCTCGGATGCAGTAGTTGCTGCGGCATCTGCCCGCTCCGCGCCGATCGGCGAAGCCACCATCAGGGCAGCAACCGCGACAACGAGTGCCGAGGCCAGCACGCGGCGGAGTGAAGCGAAGCGGAGCATGCGGAACTTTCTATCGCGGGGAATCGACTCGTGACTCACGCTATGAGTCCCCTGAAGGGGGTACCGCACTACCACCTTTTCGAAGGCTGGACGGAAGGTGAATTCTTGGGATTAGGCGTCGCCCTTCGGACTTCTTGGGTCGGGCTGGCCGCGACAGTGGTCGACGCGTCGGCCCCCGCGGAGAGCCCGCAACGGCCAGCGCCGCTCGTCTCCGGGCAATGAGTGGGGGCAGCAGGACGACGCCGAGCACGAGCGCGCCGGCAAACAGCATCAGAAACACCGTGGGCAGTGGCATCCCGCGCTCGGGTAGCTCTTGTGGCGAGCCTGCAACGATCGACTTTCCGCCCCCGGAGAGTCCCGTTGGTGTTCCTAGAGCTCCGGTGGAAAGCTCGTCGCCGCCGAGGTCCCCTCCGAGACCCCCGCCCGCACCCGACGACGATCCGCCCGACGATCCCGACGAGCTCGCTTGAGTCGTGGTTGAGCTCGCCCCGCCGGTTCCGGTGAGGCACTGGTCGGCACCTCGCTTGTCGCACGCCTGCGGCTGCGGTGCCTCGTTCGCGAGTTTGTTGGTGCCATCCGGCGAGAACGTCGGGTTGTTGCACGAACTGATCGACTTGTTGGCCGGGTCGCCACCGGGGATCTTCTGAACCTGCTCAAGCCCCGCCCTCACCAGGTTCACCGGGAGGGGCGAGTAGCCCAGCACCTCAGCCTGCTGCTGCCCTTCACAGAGGAAGTACGAAGCAAAGTCGGCGAGGGTCAGCCCCTTGTCTTCGGTGAAGCTTCCCTCGATTGCGGTCGGGATGATCATGTACGAGTACGACGACAGTGGGTAGGTACGAGGGTCAGCGCTGGTGTACACGCCGGCGAGATTGGCGGTGAGATACTCCTGCGACTGCGGGTCATTGTTGACCACTGCGGAGAGCAAAGACACTGCGACGTTCGAGGCGGTTGGTTCGGTGTAGTACCCGGCCGCGTTGAGGAGCTTTGCGATCGGGAATCTCGCCTTGATCGCATACGACGCCTCGACGTAGGTGATCGCGCCCACCGACTTGTCTTGTGCGACCAGCCCAGCAACCTGGTTGGAACCTTGCTGACCGATGAAGGCCGATCCCGGCACGATTGGGTAGTTCGAGGTAATGCCGCAGTTGGATCGACCTGCCTTGGCGCAATAGGCATTCCAGATCGACGGGTACTGTGAGCGCATCCACGTTGTGAGCTGGGCTGTCGTGCCCGAACCGTCGGAACGAACAACCGGCACAATCTGGATTGCGGGGAGCGCCAGCTTGGGGTTGTCTGCGGCAATCGCAGCGTCATTCCACTTGGTGATGACGCCGGTAAAGATCTTGGCAACCACCTCGCCCGAGAGCCGAAGGTTGGTAACGCGCTGACCGCCGATGACCAAGTTGTACATGAATGCCGTGCCGCCCGCGACAATCGGAACGTAGGCGAATGATCTCGACGGCTTCGGGTCTGGGGCATCACTGCCAGCAAGCGCGTAAGGAATCTCAGAGACTGCGAAGTCTTTCGTTCCCTGCGAGAACAGGTTGCGTCCGGCCGATGATCCCTGATCCTCGTAGTACACAACCCATTGGAAGTTGTCGAACACGTTGCGGATCCACTGTTGCACGGCGTTCGCCGACCATGTCGATCCGGCGCCGGAAACGGGCTGATACACCGAACCCACCGCAGACGCGCTGGTCGGAACAGCTGCCGCCGGAATTGCTCCAATGGCGACTGCGACTACCAGACCGGCAGCGATGCGCTTAGCACCGCGGGACACGGACGTGATCATGCTGACTCCTCTACAGCTGTCGCATTCGGTGGAGCTTCGCGAGCAGGACGCCCGCTTGCGTCGAGCCCCAGCGCTCTGGCGCGAGCGCGGTAATCGTCGTCACGGGACTGCCGCTCGCGAGCACGCTGCTGACGTGGGGTGAGCTGGCCGGGACCGCGGCCCCCGATGGCCCGCGCCAGGGCGAACAGGATCAGGACGAGCACCATGAGCACCGCAGCGGTTCCGAAGCCGCGAGCGATGAGGTTCGGTTCGGGCGACTTGATAAATGTGAACGTCGTCAGCGGCAGCGAGGTCATGGGTCCGCTGAATGGGTTGAAGTTCAGAAGCGTGGACGCGCCGGCCGTAAGCAGCACTGGTGACGTTTCGCCGATCCCGCGCGCGGTGCCCAAGATGATCGCGGTGGTCAGCCCCGATCGCGCGGTCGGGAGCGTCACGGTCCACACCGTTCGCCAGGTGGATGCACCTAGCGCGCGCGCCGCCTCCTTCAGATTGCCGGGAACCAGCCGGAGCACAACATCCGCCGCGCGAATGATGATCGGCAGCATCATGACCGTGATGGCGAGCGAGGCCGCGAATCCCGAGCGCTCAAACCCGAGAAACACGATCACCGTGGCATAGATGAACAGTCCGGCGACGATCGATGGGAGTGCGGTCATGGCTTCGACGACGGTGCGAACAAAGCGCGCGTACGGGCCGGGAAACTCGCTCAAGAAGATCGCCGTCATGAGCCCCAGCGGAATGCTGATCGCCAGCGCGATGGTGATCTGAATCAGAGTTCCGACGATGGCGTGAATGATGCCGCCCTCGGTGAGGGGGTCGAGGGGGCCAGCACGGCTCATGTCTTCGGTGAAGAAGTTGAGGTTTTGAAGCGGCTCGATGCCGCGCCCCACCGTGTAGATCACGACCGAGGCGAGCGCTAGCAGGAGCAGGAAGGCTAGGGAGTGCACGACCACGGCGATCATTCGATCCCGCACCGTTGGCCCATTCTCGTCGAATCCCGTGAGCAAGCCGAAGAGCAGCAGGAAGATCAGATATGCGACGACGACAAACCCGATCGCACCCTGCAGGGGAAGCGCGAAGAAGAACAACCAACTCGTCAGGCCCACGGATGCAGCAGCACAGCCCACGAGCCGGATCACATCGACAGTGCGGATCGTCGCAGTGGCGCGACGAGGCTCCGTCGCCGGAGTGCTCGTCGGCGGCCGCGTCCACGTGCGCGGGGCATCCTCGCTCACTGCGGTCGGTCGCTCCATGACGTCGGTCATCAGTCGCTCGCGCTTCCCGATCGGCTTCGCGCGATCACGATCGAGGCAAGGAAGTTCACGACCAGGGTGATCAGGAAGAGGGCGAGCCCGGCTGCCATGAGTGCCGACAGTTCGAACGCTGATGCCTCGTTGTAGCGCAACGCGATTAGTGCGGAGATTGAGTTCGCACCCTTCTCGAGAATGTGCGGCTGGATGACGAACACCGGCGAGATGATGATGAACACCGCGATCGTCTCCCCCAGCGCCCGACCGAGCCCGAGCATGGTGCCGCCAATGATGCCTCCGCGCCCGAACGGCAACACGACGCTGGAGATCATCCCCCACTTCGTCGCCCCGAGCGCCAGTGCACCCTCACGCTCGCCGAGCGGGGTCTGAGTGAACACCTCGCGCATTATCGAGCTGGTGATGGGGGCAACCATGAGCGCAACGACGATCCCCGCAATAAAGGTGGATGCCGCGAATACTGTCGGGGTAGCAAGCGGGTCTGAGGGATCAAAGCCGTCCACGGCAAAGATAGGGATCCAT
>JANOED010000354.1:0-2391 GCA_031413035.1 Leifsonia sp.
GACAAGGTAGGTGGCTCCTCGCTCACCAGCGGCGGCTTCAACAAGGCGATCGAGGCGATCAAGGCTGACGCGTCTTAATAGCCTGAGCTTCGAGGCAATCGGCACGGGCTGGCAGCTCGACACCGCCGAGCCGATCAGCGCCGAACTCGAGTCGGAGATCATGGCGCTCGTCGGTCGATTCGATCTGACTTGGTCGCGGTTTCGCGACGACTCACTGGTCGCGCAGATTGCAAAGGCACCGGGCACGTTCGCCTTCCCCGCAGAGGCGCCAGCGCTCTTCGAGTTGTACCGCAATCTCTACGAGGCGACGGATGCCGCGGTAAGCCCCCTCGTCGGCCGCTCCCTCGAGCGGCTCGGCTACGACCGTGCATACTCACTCAAGGCCAGCGGACCACCCCGCCCCGCGCCCGGCTGGGACGAAGCCATCTCGTGGGACGGCACGACCCTCACGACGATCCGACCCGTGCTGCTCGATGTGGGCGCCGCGGGCAAGGGTCTCCTCGTCGACCTGATCACCGAGTTGCTCGCGGAAGCAGGACACACCGACCTAATCGTCGACGGCAGTGGCGACATTCGGCACATCGGCCCGGATCCGATCAGGGTAGGGCTAGAGCATCCGCTCGACACGACCAAGGCAATCGGAATCGCGCGAGTTCACAACGCCGCGATCTGCTCATCGGCGACGAACCGGCGGGCGTGGGGGGCGGGGCTCAATCACGTCATCGATGCGACGACCGGGGTGCCGGTGGCATCCGTCATAGCGACCTGGGCGACCGCGGCCACCGCGATGGAGGCTGACGGCCTCTCGACGGCGTTGTTCTTCGCGGACCCCCTCCGATTGGCCGAGCGCTACGAATTCAGTTTCGTGCGCATGTACTCGACCGGACTAGTAGAGTTCTCGCCAAACCTCGACGGAGAGATATTCACATGAAGCGTTGGCTCGACCGGGTGACGGGTTCCGTCACGATGTACAAGCTCGTAATTGTTGTGCTCGCAGCGATCGGTGTTATCGCCCTAGTCCTGTCGCTGCTCGGCCAGCTCAGTGCGAGTCCGTTAGCGCTACTGGCGTCAGGCGCAGTCGCCGTCGTGGTCTCAATCGTCTCGACAATAATCGTGTCGCAGCTCATGCGTGTGAGCCCGCATCTCGACTCTGCCTTCATCACAGGGCTCCTGGTCTTCTTGATCATGCGGCCGACCCTCGACCTTCTCGGCCTTGCGTACATCGCGCTCGCGAGCCTGCTCGCGGCCATGTCAAAGTACTTGCTGGCGATTCGACGCCGCCACGTCTTCAACCCTGCGGCACTCGGCACGTTCGTGGTCGGCGTCATCGCCTTCGGCACGGGGGTCGCTCCCAGCTATCCGGCATGGTGGGTGGGCACCGCGCTGCTACTGCCGGCGGTCGCGATCGGCGCGTTCCTGGTGCTCTATCGCACGCAGCGGCTGCCGCTCGGTGTCAGCTTCATTGCGATCGCTCTCGCGATCTCGGTCGGACTCGCGGTCACCCGCGGGGCGTCGCTCACCGAGGCGCTCTCGTTTAGCCTGCTGAGCTCGCCGCTCGTGTTCTTCGCTGGCTTCATGTTCTCGGAGCCACTGACCCTGCCCCCGCGGCGCTGGCAGCAGTTCGTCGAGGCCGTTGTCGTCGCCGCCCTCATTCCCGTGCCGTTCGCGTTGGGGCCTGTCACGAACACCCCGCAGTTGGCGTTGCTCGTGGGAAACCTGATCGGGTTCGCGTTTGGGCAGCGGCGAGGCATCCGAATGACTTATCTCGGCAAGAAGCAGATTGGCGCCACCACCTGGGAGCTTCAGTTCCAGCCCGCCCGCCCGGTGACGTTCGTTGCCGGCCAGTACATGGAGCTGACGATTCCGCACCGTCCCGCCGACTTCAGGGGCAGCCGTCGCTACTTCAGTATCTCGTCGGCGCCGACCTCCGACGGGCCGATCACCTTCGCCATGACGGTGCCGACGAAGACCTCGAGCTTCAAGAACACGCTGCTCGAACTCGAGCCCGGCGCCGAAGTGCACGGCACGAGCGTGGGCGGCGACTTCGCCTTGCCTCGGGACGTCACCGAGCCCCTCCTGCTCGTCGCGGGCGGTATCGGCATCACCCCCTTCGCCAGCCAACTCGCGCACGCGACCGAGCGCGGCGACAAGCGAGACGTGGTGGTGGTCTACTCAACCAGCGCGAAGGGGGAGCTGCCCTATGGAAAACTCCTCGAGCTGTCGGGGGCGCGCGTCGTGTTGTTCGCGCCCGAGGCTCCCGAGCCGCTGCCTGAAGGCTGGGTCTACGGCGGCGAGGGTCGGGTCACCGGCGAGCGTCTGGCTACTGCGGTGCCGGATGCCGCGAAGCGTCGAGCGTTCGTCTCCGGCCCGCCGGCGCTCGTGTCAGACCTC
>JANOED010000355.1:0-3221 GCA_031413035.1 Leifsonia sp.
CGCTCTGGTCGACTCGCGCACCAACTTGCTCATCTCCGGCGCCGGCGGCAGCGGCAAGACCACCCTGCTCGGCGCACTGCTCGGGTCGGCAGACGAGGGTGAGCGGATCGTTGCGATTGAGGATGTCGCCGAGCTGCGGCCGGTGCATCCGCATTTCGTCTCGCTGGAGGCAAGGCAGGCCAACCTCGAGGGCGCGGGCGGGTTGGGGCTCGCGCGCTTGCTGCGTGAAGCCCTAAGAATGCGCCCCGACCGACTCGTGCTGGGGGAGTGTCGTGGCGAGGAGGTGCGTGAGCTGCTGGGCGCGCTAAACACCGGGCACGACGGCGGCGCGGGAACCCTGCACGCCAACTCGCTCGACGATGTTCCCGCGCGGCTGGAGGCACTCGGCGCGCTAGCCGGCCTGGACGCAACCGCGATCGCGCGGCAGGCGGTCAGCGCGATCGGGGCGGTGCTCCACGTCGAGCGCGTCGCCGGAGTGCGCCGACTCGCCGGAATCGCTCGTTTTGGGCTCGACGCCGCCGGCAATCTGACGGTGGTGCGATGACGGACGAGGTTCGGCAGGTCGCCGCAGTCACCCAGCGCCTCGCTGTGCTCCTCGCTGCTGGGGTTGCACCGACGTCGGCCTGGGAGCACGTGGCGGCCGGGACGCTATCGCCGGTGCCCCGCGCGGTGGTGGGGCTCGAGGCATCCCGCGTTCCGGTGGCGCTGGCTGCGGCAGCGGCAGACCGCGACGTTCTCGAGGCCGGTGCGTGGCGAGGGTTGGCTGCCGCCTGGGCAGTCGCTACGGATGCCGGTGCGCCCCTAGCCACGTCCCTGTCGAGCTACGCGGCCGCCCTCCGCTCCCTCGCCCAAGCCCAGCGGGACGTGCGGGTTGCGCTCGCCGGCCCGGTTGCGACCGCGCGGATCGTCATGGCGCTACCTGCGGTTGGAGTGTTGTTCGGGCTGGCGCTCGGCTTCAACACGCTGGGCACGCTGTTTACGACCGTGCCCGGTTGGGTGTGTTTGATCGCCGGGTCGCTGCTGATCTTCGCCGCAGCTCGGTGGAACCGGCGCCTCGTCGCGAGTGCCCAGCCGAAGGATGCAACGCCCGGACTCGATCTCGAACTGATGGCGATCGCCGTAAGCGGCGGCGGCTCGCTCGACCGGGCCGTGGTTGCGGTTCGCGCGGCCTGCCAACGGTTCGGCATACGTGTCGGCGGGTTCGAGGACGTGCTCGAGCTATCGCGCCGCGCCGGTGTTCCGGCAGGTGAGTTGCTGCGCGCAGAGGCGGATGAATTGCGCCGCGACGCCCCGGGCCTC
The DNA here is from genome assembly GCA_031413035.1 of Leifsonia sp. GTDB lineage: Bacteria > Actinomycetota > Actinomycetes > Actinomycetales > Microbacteriaceae > Rhodoglobus. Next base: position 1,300 of record JANOED010000355.1, read on the forward strand.
AGCCGAGGAAAAGGCCGCTGCTCTCTCGGTGCGCCTGATGCTTCCGCTCGGCCTGTGTGTCCTACCGGCGTTCATGGCATTGGGCGTGGTGCCGCTGCTCATCACGGTCATCTCGTCAACAGTGGGGTCGTTCTGACGGGGTGACCCGAGTTCGTTGTAGGCGTTAGCCGAGCATCCTGACGCGGGCAGGATCGAACCCATGACACGCACCATTAACCGCATCAAGGACGACTCTGGCGCCGCCACCGCCGAATACGCCATCGCCACCCTCGCCGCCGTCGGCCTAGCTGGCCTACTCGTCGTGATTCTGCGCTCCGACGAGGTGCGCGGAATGCTGACCGACATCGTGCGAAGTGCATTGCAGATCCCGGGCTGAGCGCCGGCCGCGCCGAGCACCCGGCAGCGAGCGGGGCAGCGTCACCGCGGAGTTCGCAGTCGCCCTGCCGGCCGTCGTGCTCGTCTTCGCCGCGTGCCTCACCGGCATGCAGATCGCGAGCCAGCAGCTTCGCCTCGCGGATGCCGCGGCCCACGCCGCGCGCAGCCTCGCCCGAGGTGAGGCGTCAGACGCCGCTGCCGCCCGCGCCGCGCTCGAGGTGCCCGGCGCGTACCTCACCTCGTACCCGAACGCGGACCTCCTCTGCGCGCGCCTCGCCGCTCCCGCCGCGTTTGGGCTCACCATCACCGCCACCAGTTGCGCGCTAGCGGGCGGCAAGTGAGGCCTCGGGGAACGGGCGAGACTGGCGCCGCAACGGTCATCACCGTTGGGCTGATCGCCGCGATCGTCGCCCTCACGTCGATAGCGCTACCTCTCTATAGCGTGCTGGTCGTGAGACAGTCCGTGGCGGCCGCGGCGGATGCCGCAGCGCTCGCTGCCGCCGACGTGGCCGTCGGCCGGGCGGCGGGCACCCCGTGCGAGGTCGCGGCCCGCGTGGCCGCTGCGAACGGGGCATCCGTCACCTCGTGCGAGCTCGATGGTCTCGTCGCGACCGTCACCGCTGCACGCCCGGTACTGGGGTTCGCGGTGACCGCAACGGCAACGGCTGGTCCCCCGCGCGGCGAGCCGGATTAGGCGAGCGTGCCGAAACTGTGTGTATGGTGTCGCTGACGCCACCACCACAGCCGCCCGGCGTCTGATCCAAGGAGACCTGTGTCTATGAAGCTCGTCATCGTCGAGTCGCCCACGAAGGCGAAGACGATCGCCCAGTACCTGGGCGAGGGCTATGAGGTGCTGTCGTCGGTAGGTCACATCCGTGATCTGATTGAGCCGAAGAACCTGCCGCCGGAGCTGAAGAAGGGCTCGCTGGGCAAGTTCTCGGTCGATGTGGAGAACGGGTTCGAGCCCTACTACGTGGTTTCGGATGCGAAGAAGAAGACGGTCGCTGAGTTGAAGCGAGCGCTCAAGGGCGCCGACGAGCTCTATCTCGCAACTGATGAAGACCGCGAGGGTGAAGCCATCGCGTGGCACCTGCTTCAGGAGCTGAAGCCGAAGGTTCCGGTGCACCGCATGGTCTTTCACGAGATCACAAAGGATGCGATCGAGCACGCCCGCGACAACACTCGCCAGATCGACACCGCGCTCGTCGACGCACAGGAGACCCGTCGGATCCTTGACCGGCTGTACGGCTACGAGGTCTCGCCGGTGCTCTGGCGCAAGGTTGGGCCAGGTCTGTCCGCCGGTCGGGTTCAGTCGGCGGCGACGCGTCTCGTGGTCGAGCGGGAGCGGGAGCGGCTCGCGTTCCGCACCGCCAGCTACTGGGACTTGCTTGCTGGTCTGACCCCGAAAGAAGAGAAGGACCGGTTCGAGTCCAAGCTCGTGCGCATCGACGGCAAGCGCATCGCCGCCGGTCGTGACTTCGACGACAAGGGTCAGTTGAAGGGTGACGCCGTCGCGCTCGACGAGGCGGCCGCTGCGGCTCTAGCCG
>JANOED010000356.1:0-11351 GCA_031413035.1 Leifsonia sp.
CTGCGAGACGACCGCGTGGTTGAAACGCTCGTCATCGTTCCCACCTACAACGAGGTCGACAACCTCGAGTCGATCGTTGGGCGACTGCGTGCGGCTGTGCCCACCGCCGACCTGCTAATCGTCGATGATGCCAGTCCTGACGGCACGGGGCAGGTCGCGGATCGTCTTGCCGCGGCCGACCCGCAGGTGCGCGTTGTTCACCGTCTCGCCAAAGAGGGGCTCGGGCCCGCCTACCTTGCCGGTTTCGCCGTCGCCCTGGCTGAGGCCTACGACTACGTCGTCGACTACGTCGTCGAGATCGACGCGGATGGCTCGCACGACCCAGCCAGCCTGCCCGCAATGCTCGACCAGGCGCGCGCAGGAAACGACCTCGTGATCGGCTCCCGCTGGGTCGACGGGGGAGCGGTGCTCAACTGGCCGTGGCTTCGGCGATCCATCTCGCGGGCGGGCAACTGGTATGCGCGCACGGTGTTGAGATCGGGCATCCGCGACATCACTGCTGGCTTTCGCGTGTACCGCACCTCGGCGCTGCGAACACTCGACCTAGGGTCCGTCTCGTCGCAGGGATACTGCTTTCAGGTCGAACTGGCGTGGCGACTCGAACGCACGGGTCACCGGATAGCAGAACACCCCATCACCTTCGTTGAAAGGGTGACGGGGCGTTCGAAGATGCACACCGGCATCGTGATCGAGGCACTGGCCAGAGTGACCGGGTGGGGTATCGCCTACGCGCCGATCTTCTCTTGGCCGCGGCGGGAGCGCAGGTAGTCGAGACGCTCTTGGAGCAGCTCTTCGAGCTCCGCGCGGCTTCGGCGCTCAAGCAACATGTCCCAGTGGCTGCGGGGGATCTTCACGTCGGTGGTGTCGAGAATGACCGGCAGTCCATCGGGACCCACGAGCACGCCCTCCTGGCCGGTCTTTGCTGACTCCCACTGCTGAGGCACTTCGGCATCAGCGGAGAACATCACTTCGAACTCAGTGCCATCGGCGGCACGATAAACACTCTTCTGTCGCGGGGAAAACTCCACGCCCACTTCGCTCTGTAAGCTCTGGGTTCCAAGTCTCATGCCGCGCAAACTACGGTCTGCCATTGTGTGGCCTCTCTCTTGCGGTCGCTTCAAGTTATAAACCCCGTAGCTGGGCAAATCCTTTAAATCGCGCGCCGTTCCCAGTCAGTTCACAGGCTTCGGACGACCTCCAGAGCGAGATCTGCGCGATCCGTCACGATCCCGTCGACTCCCAGAGCGAGCAGTTCATGCATGCGGTTGGGCTCGTTGATGGTCCAGACGTGCACCTCGACACCTGCGCTATGGAACTGGTCGAGCATCCGTTCTGTCGTGACGCTCAAGCGCAGAGCGCGTTCGGGAACCTGCACCGCTACGAGCCCGCGCAGAGCGCGGCGAACGCCCGCTGAGAAGCCAACCTTTCCGGCGAGCAGCGCAGGCACGAACCGTGCGGCGGATGCCGAACTCACCACCCCGGGAAGCAACCGGATCGCGGCGGCACGTCTGCGCTCATCAAAGGATGTGACGAGCACCCGGTCACTCGCCGAATTCTCGAGAATTGCGCGCGCCGTTGGTTCGACTGCGGCAGACGACTTGATGTCGATGTTGAATCGAGTTTCAGGAAAACCGTCGAGTGCCTCTGCAAGCGTGCAGAAGCCTTGACCCACACCGAGATCGACACGGCGAAGCTCGGGCATCGTGAGCTGGCTCACCTTGACGTTGCGGCCTGCGACCCGCGTCAGATCAGGGTCGTGGGCCACGACGGCGACACCGTCGTGGCTTGCATGCACATCTGTCTCGATGTACTCGGCGCCCACGGCTATCGCCTTCGCGAAAGCGAGAAGAGTGTTCTCCGGAGCGTCAACCGCGAGCCCCCGGTGCGCAAGCACCCGAGGCACAACGGGGGAGAGGTAGCTGGCGGGCCGCGGCGAACTACTTGACGGCGGGCGGCTTGCCACCGAGGAAGCCTTCGCTGATTCCCTTGAGAGCTTCGGTGAACTCCGATGGGATGATCCACATCTTGTTCGAGTCGCCGTCCGCGAGCTTGGGAAGCATCTGAAGGTACTGGTAGGCGAGCAGCTTGGAGTCCGGGTCACCGGCGTGGATCGCGCCAAACACAGTGGTGATGGCCTCCGCCTCACCTTGAGCCCGCAAGACTGCAGCCTTGGCGTCACCCTCGGCCTCAAGGATCGCGGCCTGGCGTGCGCCCTCCGCCGTGAGAATCGCCGACTGCTTGGTGCCTTCTGCGGTCAGGATGAGCGCGCGCCGATCTCGCTCGGCCCGCATCTGCTTCTCCATCGAGTCCTGGATCGAGAGGGGCGGGTCGATCGCCTTAAGCTCGACACGGCCCACACGGATTCCCCACTTGCCGGTCGCCTCATCCAGAACAACCCGCAACTGACCGTTGATGTTGTCGCGGCTCGTGAGGGCTTCCTCGAGGTTCAGGCCACCGACGACGTTGCGCAACGTGGTGGTGGTCAGCTGCTCGACTGCGCCGAGATAGTTGGCGATCTCATAGGTTGCGGCGCGGGCATCCGTCACCTGAAAGTAGACGACGGTGTCAATCGAGACGACAAGGTTGTCTTCGGTGATGACGGGCTGGGGCGGGAACGAGACCACCTGCTCGCGCATGTCGAGTAGCGGGCGAACCCGGTCGATGAAGGGAACCAGAATGTTGAGTCCCGGCATGAGGGTCTTGTGGTACTTACCGAGGCGCTCAACCACGCCCGCGTTAGCCTGCGGGATGATGCGGATCGAGCGAAACAGCACAACGATCACGAAGATCGCGAGAACCGCGAGCAGGATGATGATGAACAGCTGTCCGATGAAGGCTCCGGGGTCAAGCATCAGGACTTCCTTTCCTCGGGGGACGATTCCCCACTGGTACCGGTGTTGGGCGCGACTTCGGCGATTGCGCCGGCGATGTTGATAACGACCACGCGTTCGCCTTCTCGAAGAGTTGCGGACTCCGCAGTCGGCGCGAGACGAGCTGTCCAGGTCTCGCCGTTGTCGAGTTTGACGATTCCTGCACCCTCGACGAAGTCGCGCATGACGCGGGCGCCGAGACCGTACAGTGCGTCAACGTTGCTCGGGGTGTTGTCTGCGCCCTTGTGCAGAGTCATCAGGAGTAGGGGCCGAATGATGAAGATGAGAAGTGCGGAGAGAATCGCCGCGAGTCCGATCTGTACCCACCACGGCCATCCCAGAAGGTTCGAGCCGAGGCCGCCGAGCAGGCTTCCGGCGGCAATCATCAGGAAGGTGAACTCAAGCGTCAGCAACTCGATCACAACAAAGAGCACGACGAGCGAGAGCCACAGAATCCACAGGTACTGGGTCAGGTCAACGAACATTCCGTCGAAGCTCCTCGTCGTCTTTTCCTGCGCAACCGGCTTTGGCTCTCGACGCTATCACCACAGCACCGACGAGCACAGGCCGCCGACCGCTAGGGTCGTAGCGTGACCAGCGACAGCAACAACCCCCTCGCCCCTCACTCGCTAGACGGCAAGCGCATTCTCGTGACCGGGTCGTCTCGAGGCATCGGCGCCGACACGGCTAGCTACTTCGCTGGAGCTGGCGCTCGGGTCGCGATCAATTACCGCAACAAGGAGGCTCGTGCGCTCAAGCTCGTCGCCCAACTTGAAGAGGCGGGCGGCAGTGCGATCGCGATCGGTGCCGACCTGACGGATGCCGCGTCAGTGGCCGCGCTCGTCGACACCGTGCGGGCGCAGTTCGGCGGCCTGGACATCCTCGTTCTCAACGCCTCCGGAGGCATGGAATCTGGCATGGCGGAGGATTACGCCATGCAACTCAATCGAGATGCTCAGGTGAACTTCTTGGCCGCTGTGCGACCACTGCTCGAGAAGGGGTCGCGCGTGGTGTTCGTGACGAGTCACCAAGCACACTTCATTAAGACTGTCGAAACGATGCCCGAGTATTTGCCGGTCGCACTCAGCAAGAGAGCGGGGGAGGATGCCCTGCGCGAGTTGATACCGAGCCTCGCGGCTGACGAAATCGAGTTTGTTGTGGTCTCCGGAGACATGATCGAAGGAACCATAACGGCGACGCTGCTTCAGCGCGCCAATCCGGGAGCGATCGAAGCGCGCAAGGAGGCGGCGGGTCGGCTCTACAACGTGGGGGAGTTCGCTGCTGAGGTCGCCCTGGCGGCCGTCGAACCGATCCCGACCGGCAATACGCGCTACGTGGGCGACGTCTCCGACTTCGTCGACGCCTCCTAAAGTCGATGACCGTTGCGGGCGTTCACCGTCTGACGAGTCGAGTGCTCCTTTTCGACCGCGACGACCGCATGTTGCTTTTTCTGACGGCCGCTCCAGACACCAGCGGCGTTGCGCGCTGGATCACCCCGGGCGGTGGCGTTGACCCCGGAGAGTCTCACCACGAGGCTGCTCTTCGCGAGCTCTACGAGGAGACCGGGCTCACACTCGACGGGCTGGGCGCCCCGGTCTGGGCGCACGATTTTGCCGTCGAATGGGATGCCGCAGACCATGACACAGGCCATGCCGAGTTCTACGCCGCCGTGGTCGACAACTTTGAGCCCTCCAGCGCGAACTGGACCGAGGAGGAGCACATTGACGTTGTTCAGCACCGCTGGTGGAGTCTGAGCGAGCTGATCTCAACAACGGACCCCTACGAGCCGAAAGAGCTGGTGAACCTCATGCGTCGACAATTGCCGTCCTGCTGATGAGCAACCGCGAATTACCCGAGGTCACGACCGCCGAACTGGAGGAAGTGGCGTTCGACTTTGCCCAGTTCTCCAACGACGACGCCGTCAATCTTGGGCTCGCCGCAGTAGAGGTCATCACAGAATGGGACCTCAATCTCGCCGTCGACATCATCCTCGGCAGCGATCTGGTGTTCAGGGCCAAGCTCGGCACAACCGGGCCCGACAACGATCCGTGGCTGGCCGGGAAGGCGGCGGTCGCCCGCATTCATGGAGTTCCCTCTCTACTTGTCCGCCGGCGTCACGAGGCCGCGGGCACGACCTATCCCGACGAGCTCGTTGACGGCGTTGTGCCTCGCGCGCACGGTGGGGCGGTACCGATCCTCGTGGACGGGGCAGTCGTCGGCACGATAACGCTCTCTGGCGAACCCGACGTTCTGGATCACGCGGCGTGCGTCGAGGCTCTGCGCCGATTCAGCGCCGACGAAAGCTAGCCGGCGGAGGGCGTCTCGAATCGAGAGCGGTAGGACTGAACCGCACTGCGCATTCCGATCCCGCATACTCCGATGAGCGCATCGTCACGGTAGTACTCGACGATGCACTCCGAGTCAGGCGTACCTGCTACGAGGGCGCTTCGATCCGCCAAGTAGGTCATTCCGAAGGCCAGAAGGTGCGCGTCGTACTGGTCGCTCCAGAAACTCGGCAGGGGAGCAAACGCGGGCGCCGTGATGTCGACGGGGTCTCCGCGCAGAACAGCGGCCAACGTCTGGCCGGCGCGCTTGCCTGTTTCCGTGGGCAAGTTCCAGTGCTCGACCCGGCGGGGAACGTCGTCGAAGAGTGGATTCGCGTACCGGGCAACGTCGCCTACCGCGACGATGAGCGGGTCGACCTCGCCATCGACGGTTATTGCCCGGAGGGACGCATCCACCAACACACCATCGGAGATGTCCAGCCCTGAATCGGCGAGCCACTCGGTCTGTGGGTCAGACCCGATCGCGACGACCAGAAGGTCGCACTCGAGCATGACCCCGGAGGAGAGAATCACGCGTTCGACTGCCGGATCGCCCACCAGTCCGAAGAGAGACTCCTCGCAGAAGAACCGCACGCCGTGTTCCTCGTGCCGGCGACGCAGTTCGGCGCCGAGGATCGGCCCGAGCGCTCGCTCCAGAGGAATACGACTCTGCGTGACGACCGAGACCCGAGCCCCCGCGTGTGCTGCGGTCGCGGCGATCTCGCAGCCAACAAATCCCGAGCCCAGAATGACAACGTTCACTCCGGGTCCCAGCGCATCCCGTAGGCCGACCGCGTCCTCGAGTGTTCTCAGCACATGGATGCCGCCGAGTCCGTGATCGGGCAGCGGCAGCGGCTTCGGGCGCAGCCCGGTCGCGATCGCGAGGGCGGAGTACTCGTGGGCAACACCCGCAGAGTCGTGCACGACTCGAGCCGAGCGATCTAATGCCACCGCAGCAGTTCCGAGAACCCAGTTGACATTCTCGATGAGTCCCGGTCGGAGCGTGAACGCGACATCGTCGTGTCCCTGACCCGGCGTGCGCAGGAGCTCCTTGGAGAGCGGGGGACGGTTATAGGGGCGATGTGACTCCGCCCCGAGAAACGTGATCGGCCCCTCGTAGCCCGCTCTCCGTGCGCCCTCAGCCGTGCGTAGACCTGCCATCGAGGCGCCCACGATGACGAGGGGAGCGGGCACGGGGATCAGACTCGCGTGACGGAGATCGCCTGCATCGGGCAGACGTCGACCGCGGCCTCGAGATCGGGGAGCATCTCGTCAGGTGCCTCTCCGGTGTATTCGAGCTTGTCGTCGGCGTTAAGCCTGAAGACGTCGGGTGCCTCGAACACGCACTGTCCGTAATGCTGGCACTTGTCCATGTCGACGACGATCTTGATCATGTGGGGTTCTCCTCGGTGATGCGGGACGGGTACAGATCCTTGGAAGGGGTGCGGATGCCGCGGAATTCCCAGTCCCCACCGAGCGCCGTCGACACGACCTCCTCGCTCGACGTGGGCTGGGCACCGACATCGGTGCGGATCGGGGTTGGCCCTTCGACGATCCGATTGCTCAGCCGTCCGAGCCCGTCGACCTCGACCTCGACGATGTCGCCGGGCTGCACCGGACGAGAGTTCGCGGGAGTTCCCGAGAAGATCATGTCGCCAGGCACAAGGGTTATTGTGCGCGCAAGGTCGGCGACAAGGTAGTTCATGTCCCACTCCATGTTGTCTGTGGAATCCTCCTGCGCCAGCTTTCCGTTGACGAAGGTGCGCAGCATCTTGCCGCGGAAATCCCAATCGGTCACGAGTCCCGGCCCAACCGGAGCCAGCGTGTCACTGCCTTTGACCCGCAGCATCGACCCGGCATCCGTGTCGCGGAAGTCGTGGAGGCCGAAGTCGTTGCCGACGCTGTATCCAGCGATGTAATCTCCGGCATCAGCGGGGGAGACGTTGCGACAGACCTTCCCGATCACGATGACAATCTCGCCCTCGTAGTTGAGCCACTGGCATCCCTCTGGCCTAACGACTTCGCCGCCGTGACTATTCAAAGCCGTTATCGGCTTATGAAAGTAGGTCGGCGCCGACGGAAGCTTCGTCATGAACTCGTCGGTTCGACTCTGGTAGTTGAGATGCACTGCGATGATCTTGGTCGGTTCGCTCGGCGCGAGGTGGTGAGCCTCGGCGATCGCAACGGTTCGTCCATCTGGCGCGACGAGGATCTCCCCGACGCGCTCGACCTGAACGGGCGCGCCCCCGAGCAGGATTCGCCGGTATTCCGTCACGCGGCATCCTCACGCGAGCGCACGACATCGACTGGAAGAGGGAACCCGCCCTCGGGCTCCGGGAAGTACACGTGCACCTGTCCAGTGCCGATCGAGTTCTCATACTCCGAGTAAAGCTCGCCCCGCGCGGTGTTGGCTCCCTCCCCGGTGGCTCCAGCCATCTGAAGCCAGTGACTGAATCCGGCCTCGGGCTTCAACTTGCGGAATTCCGGCATCGTCTCAAGGATCCGCGCGTGATCGCCCTCCTTCATCCACTCCAGGCGCTCAAGGTCGGCCTCTCGTGCTTCGGGGGAGAAGATGTGGATCGGGTCACTCGCCTCGTGCTTGCGCAGGTCGCGCAGCGGGTAGAACGTGTGCGACAGTGCCCCTGACGCAAGCAGGAGAACCCGGCGGTCGCTGTCGCGGATCGCTTCGCCCAACGCACGCCCGGCCCTGAGAAAGTCCTCGGTGGTCGCGGTCTGGCACACCGAGAGACTCACCCAAGCCTTGTCGAGACCGCGACCGAGATAGTGCCAGAGGTTAACCGTCGCGTAGAAGATGGGGAGGTGGGGGTCGCTGATTGGCGTGACCCAGGTGCCATTCTTCTCGTCGTAGTTCGCCACCGAGTGCGCAAGCTCGGGATCCCCTTTAAATGCGTAGGGGATCTGCGACATGCCACGGGGGAGTTCCTCCGACGTGAAGAGGCCGCTGCGCTCGCCCTGAGCGGAAATGACGAACTCGACGGTAGTGGCCCAGTGCGAGTCGAGAACGACCACCGTGTCGTAATCGAGCGTCTCCATGACCTCTTCGCGGAATCGCTTGAGGCCTGGGACGAGGGTGATCTCCTTGCCCCCGTTGAGGTCCAACCTCGACTCGTACGGCAGCATAATGGTCGGTACGTGCGCGAGCAGCGCCGCTCCAACGACTCGTCCCATGGTCAGTCCTTCCATCCATTCGGTGCGTACACCGTGTTCTTCACGTCTGCGTAGAAGTCGAACGACCACACGCCGCCCTCGCGTCCAATACCGCTCTTCTTGCTGCCACCGAAAGGAGCGGCTAGGTCGCGGACGAAGAAGCAGTTGTCCCAGATTGTTCCGGCCACCAAGTTCTTGGTCAGCCGTTCAGCGCGGTCTCGATCGCCACACACGACGACTGCGGCGAGTCCGTACTCGGTGGCGTTGGCGAGCACGACGGCTTCGTCGTCAGTGGAAAATGTCTGCATTGTCAGCACCGGCCCGAAAACCTCGGCCGTCAGAATCTCGGTGCCGGCCGCGGCATCCCTGAGCAGTGTCGGCCTGTAGTACAGCCCGCCCAGTTCGTCGTTGGGTGCTCCACCGATGACCACTCGAGCACCGGCCTGCCGAGCTCGATCGACGAATCCGGCAATGCGCTCCAGGTGCACCTGATGGATCTGTGGCCCAATCTGCGTGCTCTCCTCGCGAGGATCCCCCTGAACAAGCTTTTCCGCCTTGGCGGCGAATGCAACGGCAAACGCCTCGGCGACGTTCTCGTGAACGAGAAGGCGGGTTCCCGACAGGCAGACCTGACCCGCGTTGTCGTACTGCTCGACCGCGAGGTCGACCGCGAGGTCAAGATCGGCGTCGTCAGTGATGATCAGTGGGCTCTTCCCCCCGAGCTCGAAGCTGACCGGGGTGAGGTTGTCTGCGGCGGCCCGAGCGATGGTCTTCGCAGTCGGAACTGAACCAGTAAACGAAATTCGAGCGATCCCGGGGTGGGCAACTAGGGCGGCCCCTGCCTCAGCCCCAAATCCCTGCACGACGTTGAAGACGCCATCCGGGATGCCCGCATCGCGCACGAGGTCTCCGAAGTAGCTGGCGCTTAGGGGAGTCCACTCGGCGGGTTTCAGCACTACCGTGTCGCCAGCGGCAAGGGCGGGCCCAATCCGCCACGTCGCGAGCATCAACGGAGCGTTCCACGGAGTAATGATCGCGGCGACACCGCTCGGGTCCCAGGAGACGTGATTCTCGTGTCCCCGCGTCTGCCACACGTCGTGGTGCAAATCGTTGACCGCCCAGTCAGCAAAGAACCGAATGTTGAGGGCAACGCGCGGCATCACACCCCGCCGATGCGACCGCAGGAGAGAACCATTGTCTAGCGTCTCGAGCTGGGCGAGGGGTTCGACATTCGCCTCGACAAGGTCCGCAAGCCGGTGGAGCAGTTCCCCTCGGCCTTGGGGGCCCAGGTCGCGCCACGCAGGGAAGGCGCTGCGGGCGGCCGTGACAGCGGCATCCACCTCGACTGCGGTGCCGCGCGAGATGTGCGCGAGAACGCTTCCGTCGATCGGGGAGATCGTTTCGAAGGTCTGCGGGGAGGAGATCCGGTCCCCACCGATCAGGTGCCGGGTGTCAACGAGAAGACCCGCGATCGCGACGTGATCCACTCACCAGCTCCCTTGCTCACCAGTTCATTCGGGTACGAACGAATACGGCGATCGTAGCGGACGCGGCCGAACGACGGTAGCCCGACCGAGCCGACAAGGCCTCACTGGCCAGAGGCCTCAGTGATGAGCGTGATCGCGCGGAGCATATCTGCAAGCTCGCCACGGCGCTCGAGGGGAATCGAACTGGCGACGGTGCGCTCGTGATCGTTGAAGAGCGGGAAGATCATCGCCATAAACTCACGACCCGCCGGGGTCATCCGAACCTCGACAAGACGGCCGTCACGTTCACTGCGCTGGCGCAGCAGATACTTCTTGGCCTCGAGCGTGCCGAGCACACCAGTCAGGGTCGCCTTCGAGAATCCACCCTCCTCGGCGATCTGCCGAGTCTCGATGGGCTCCCAGATCCAGACCACCCACAGCACTACGAACGCAGTCCATGACAAACCGGCATCGGCAAGAACCGTGCGCTCGAAGTAGTTGCGCGTGGCGTAGGCTGCCCTGAACAGATTGGATGCCACAGCCATCGACTCGAAGTCAATCGGTAGCGCACCAAGGAGGCTCGCAACCCGTTCCTCGGTCTCGGCCAACGTGTGGGGACTCGGCATTTATTCTCCTTCCTGCTCATTATGCGTGGTTTCACTCGACCTCCGGCGCGAACTTCGTTAGCATCCGAATCATTCGCTTCCAATGAAAGCAGGCGTTCATGTCCGGCTCCTCAGATCTCACGCTGGCCGATCTCGATCTCTTCGCGGCCGGTGCGCCGTGGGAGGTCTTTGACGAACTACGCGCCCAAGACGGTCTGCACTGGTCGACCGAGGAGGCCCCCAACCATGGATTCCACTCGGCCACGAGGTACCACGACGTCGTTCGGATCCTCCGCGATCCCGACAGCTTCACGTCTGAGCGCTTCACGAATCTTGAAGAGCTTGATGCCGAACAGGAGGAGCCCCGCAGGTCACTTCTTGAGACCGACGGCCTGCGTCACCGCGCAATGCGCAGGATGCTGCAGGGGGAGTTCACCCCGCAAGCGGTTGCGAAGTATGAGACCTTCCTCCGTGGGATCACTGCCAGCACCCTGGACGCCGCCTTCGCCAAGGGCGAGTTCGATTTTGTGACGGATGTCAGTGCCGACTTCCCGATTCGGGTTCTCGCACGCATCCTCGATGTTCCTGACGAGGACACCGGGCAATTGATTGAGTGGGGCAACCGCATGGTGGGCAACACCGACCCCGAGCACGCCGATGTGCTGATTGGCTCCGCCGACAGTGAGCAGTATCGCCACGTGCCGTTCCGTTCGCCGGCGGCGATCGAGGTCTTCGAATATGGACGTCACTTGGCTAACGAGCGTCGCGGCAAGGGCGGCACCGACCTCGTGTCGTTACTGGCGAACGGTGTGCCGAGCGACGGCGTGCCCTTCAGCGAGCGCGACTTCAATACGAACTTCTTGCTCCTCGTCGTCGCGGGCAACGAGACCACTCGCCATACCATCACCCACTCGATGA
>JANOED010000357.1:0-2336 GCA_031413035.1 Leifsonia sp.
CCCGCGATGGCAGCGACCTGCGGGTTACGGCGCAACTCCTCGACCGAGACCTCGGCGCCGTTGAGGAAGATCGTCACCGGCTCGAAGCTGATCGCACCGTCGACAGCAGATGGCTCCAGCGCGACCTCGACGGGGATGACGATGAAGCCGAGGATGCTGAACTCAGTGGCGATCGTGATGAGTCCATTGCCGAGCTCGATCGTTTTCAGGTCGATACCGCTGAGGAAGCTTGACAGCGTGCGCACTGTTGCTTCCGAAACCGTAGCTTCGATCCCGAGCGACTCCACCGGCTTGGTGTCGTCGAGCGGCACCCCAGTCGCGGTGATTACGGCTGACGCTGAGATGTCGCCGAACCCGAGTTCGGCGACATCCACGGTGACCGAGTCAATGGTTCCGCTGAGCGCCTGAACGATGAGCGAACCTTGGCCGAGGTCGACTCCGATGTCAGACGCGGGGTCAAGACCGAGCACCTCGACGATTCGCTCGCGCACGTAGGTCTCCGCGTAGCCGCGGGCGTAGCTCTCGGCCACAACAAAGCCGACTATGAGGAGCACGAGGAGCACGAGAATGGCAATGAGCCAGCCGAGCCAGCGACGGCGCTTCTTCGGGGGTGCTGAGGGTGGGGGGTTCTTCGAGGGAGGCCCTTCGAGAGCCTCAGGGACCGGGGTCGCCTCAGGGACCGGGGTCGCCGCAGGCACCGGTTGGATCGGCTCGGCCATTGCTACATCCTTTCGGGCGCACTCACGCCGAGGAGACCGAGCCCGTTACGGAGCACCTGGCCGACCGCGTCGTTGAGCCACAATCGGGTTCGGTGCACGTCGTCGACCGGCTCGTCACCCTGTGGCGTAACGCGGCAGTTGTCGTACCACCTGTGATACGCGCCGGCGAGCTCTTCGACGTAGCGGGCGACGCGGTGCGGTTCGCGCAGTTCGGCCGCCTGCCTGACAACCCGGGGGAATTCCGCGAGAATGCCCAACAGGATGCTCTCGGTTTCGTGATCGAGCAGACTCGCGTCAAACGCCCCACGGTCGACCCCCGACGCCGCAGCGTTCTTCGCGACACTATTCGTGCGGGCGTGTGCGTACTGCACGTAGAACACTGGATTGTCGTTGGTCTTCTTGCCCCACAAACCGAGATCGATGTCGACCTGTGAGTCAATCGAGCTGCGCACGAGGGCGTACCGACCGGCATCCACCCCTACTGCTTCGACAAGGTCTTCGAGGGTGACGACGGTTCCTGCACGCTTAGACATGCGCACGGGCTCACCATCCCGAACAAGGTTGACCAGCTGTCCGATGAGAATCTCAAGGTTGACGTAGGGCGTGTCACCGAAGGCGGCCGTCATTGCCATAAGCCGCTTGACGTACCCGTGGTGATCGGCGCCGAGCATGATGAGATTCCGCTCGAAACCGCGCTCTCGCTTGTTGAGGTAGTAGGCAAGGTCGCCGGACATGTAGCCGAATTCGCCGTCACTTTTGACGACGACGCGATCCTTGTCGTCGCCATAGTCCGTCGATCGGAACCAGGTCGCCCCGTCGGCCTCATAAATCGCGCCGAGCTCGCGCAGCCGGTCGATCGCGTGAGTCACCGCACCCGACTCGTGAACTTCGTTCTCGTGAAAGTAGACGTCGAACTTCACGCCAAACTCGTGCAGGGAATGCTTGATGTCACCGAACATCAGCTCGACACCGACTGCCCTGAACACCTCCTGCTGCTCATCGCGCGGGATGTGGAAGAGGTCGCCGGGGTATAGCGCAAGAACTCGTGCAGCGATGTTGGAGATGTAGTCGCCGCCGTAGCCGTCCTCCGGGGCGGGCTCGCCGAGCCAACTGGCCAAGAGGCTTCGCGCGAACCGGTCGATCTGCGCTCCGTGATCGTTAAAGTAGTACTCGCGGGTGACGATGCCGCCCTGCGCCTGGAAGATGCGGGCGAGGCTGTCGCCGACGGCAGCCCAGCGCACTCCACCGATGTGAAGCGGGCCGGTCGGGTTGGCCGAGACAAACTCGAGATTGATCGCGACGGCCTCGTAGAGGTCGCCGCGCCCGTAGGCTTCGGCCGCCTCAACGATGACCTTCGCGAGGGCTCCTGCGGCGGCGGCATCCAAAGTGATGTTGATGAAACCGGGGCCGGCAACATCAACGGATGCCACGCCCGCAAGGTCCGCGACGGCCACGGCGATCTCGTCCGCGAGTTCGCGAGGCGGCGCAGCTAGGGGCTTCGCCAGCTTCATCGCGATGTTCGACGCCCAGTCACCGTGGTCGCGATTGCGGGGACGCTCAAGCAGGACGTCGTCGATTGTGAGGTTCATCACGCCGCCCCGGCGCTTCGCGATCTGC
>JANOED010000358.1:0-20706 GCA_031413035.1 Leifsonia sp.
CCGAGGGCCAATCGATCTGTCTCAAGGGCGCCGACGGCAAATGGTATCT
This sequence comes from Leifsonia sp., assembly GCA_031413035.1. Taxonomy (GTDB): domain Bacteria; phylum Actinomycetota; class Actinomycetes; order Actinomycetales; family Microbacteriaceae; genus Rhodoglobus. The sequence continues at coordinate 50 of JANOED010000358.1, forward strand.
TTTAGATGGAATAACGCCTTGCCCGAACACCATCATCACGGCCGTACCCTTTCTCCGGATTGTGGCCGATGCCCGTTCGGGCGCTCTGGGAGACGCCGGGGTGGCTATTTCCCCCGACCCAAACGCGCTTCATTTCAACGACTCCAAGCTGGTCTTTGCGGAAAAGAACGTCGGTATTTCGGCTACCTATACGCCCTGGCTTCGCGCGGCCGCAACACCGTCGGGTACACGCCGTATCCCACCGAGGTGACCGACGCCTTCGTTCGCGAGGCGGCGGACACCGGAGTCGACATCTTCAGGATTTTCGACGCGCTCAACGATGTCTCGCAGATGCGCCCCGCGATTGACGCTGTTCTCGCGACCGGAACCACGGTGGCGGAGGTCGCCGTCTGCTACACCGCCGACCTGCTCGATCCCAGCGAGAAGCTCTACACACTGGACTACTACCTGAGGCTGGCAGAGCAGATCGTCGACTCGGGTGCGCACATACTCGCGATCAAAGACATGGCGGGCCTGCTGCGCGCCGAGGCCGCCTTTGCGCTTGTCAGCGCTCTGCGCGAGCGTTTCGACCTTCCGGTGCACGTGCACACCCACGACACCGCAGGGGGCCAGCTGGCGACGCTCCTCGCGGCTTCGCGGGCTGGCGCAGACGCCGTCGACGTCGCAAGCGCGCCCATGGCGGGCACGACCAGCCAGCCTTCTGCCTCGGCCCTCGTTGCAGCCCTGGCGCACACCGAGCGCGACACCGGCATCTCCCTGCAGGCCGTCTCCGATCTGGAGCCGTACTGGGAGGCTGTCCGTCGCGTCTACAAGCCTTTCGAGTCAGGGCTGCCTGGGCCTACCGGCCGCGTCTACCGGCACGAGATCCCGGGAGGGCAGCTCTCGAATCTCAGGCAGCAGGCGATCGCGCTCGGCCTCGGGGAGCAGTTCGAGAAGGTCGAGGACTACTACGCCGAGGCCAACCGGATGCTTGGTCGCCCACCGAAGGTCACTCCGTCATCGAAGGTCGTCGGTGATCTGGCACTTGCTCTGGCGGCAGCCAACGCCGACCCGGCCGACTTCGAGGAGAACCCCGAAAAGTACGACGTTCCCGATTCGGTGATCGGGTTCATGGCAGGTGAACTGGGCGAACTTCCCGGCGGATGGCCCGAGCCATTCCGCAGCAAGATCCTGAAGGGTCGTTCTGTCAAGATCGGAGTCGAGCCGATCGGCGCCGACGATGTGACCGCGCTAGAGGGCGAGTCAATTCAGCGGCGTTCGACCCTAAACCGACTTCTGTTCGCTGGCCCAACGACAATCTTCGAGCAGGGGCGTGAGCAGTACGGCGACCTGTCTGTGCTCGACACAATCGACTACTTGTACGGACTCCAGCAGGGCGCTGAGCACATCGTTCACATCGGCCCCGGGGTCAGCCTCTATGTCGGTCTCGAGGCCATCGGTGAGGTCGACGACAAGGGCATGCGAACCGTCATGTCGACCCTGAACGGTCAGCTCCGACCGGTAATCGTTCGCGACCTGTCGATCACTGTCGAAAGCAAAGCGGCCGAGAAGGCGGATGCCTCCAAGCCGGGGCATGTCGCTGCGCCGTTCTCCGGCGTGGTCACCCTTCAGGTCGAAGAAGGTGAGACGATTGAGGCGGGGCAGAGCGTGGCATCCATTGAGGCAATGAAGATGGAGGCTGCGATCACCTCGGCAGTCGGCGGCACGGTAGCCCGACTAGCTATTCCGAAGACGCAGCAAGTCGACGCCGGCGACCTGTTGATTGTTGTCGAGGCGTAGCGCGCAGGGATGGCACGCTGGTTCCGGTGAGAGGATCATTCGATGGAAACCAAGAGTCCACCCCAAGACGGTGCAGATCTCGAGACTGACAGCGGGAGCATCGTTTTGCCCGTAGCACCGGCCGACAACATGACCTTCACTGTTGTGCTTCCCGTTCAGGTTCGCGAGGTGCCGGAGGACGAGTTTGCGATCGCTATCGACGACGTCGCGGTGAGTCCAGACTCGGTGGATGCCGCAAGCACAACCACGACGACGATCACGGTCAACCAGCTCAGGGTTCCTCTGCTGCCCGAACCTCCCGAGTTGGGCCTGTTTGCCCTGACACAACCAGCGCCCGTGCCGACTGCTGAGGGTGTCATCGTACCGAGGCGGACAACGCGCAAGACTGCCCCCGAGGGTGCACTGCAGCGGCTTCTCTACGAAGGCAGCCTCCACTTGGTGAACGTCGGTGACTCCTATGGGGCGCGCCAACGCAAATCTCTCGACGCTCGCATCGGCAAGCACCTCGAGGGGGACGCTCGATTCATCCCTGTTCTCACCCGAAAGGGTGGGGTCGGCAAGGCCACCATCACTACCATTCTCGGCATGGCAATGGCCGAGGTGCGTGACGATCGCGTGATCGCTATTGACGCCAATCCAGACCGGGGAACGCTGGCCGAGCGGGTCACCAAGACCACTCGGGCGACCGTTCGCGATGTCGTTACTCGCGCTGGATTGATCAGGGCATTCAGCGACTTCCAGAACCTGGTATCTCGCGATGAGACGCGACTGGACGTGCTGGCCTCAGACGCCGATCCAACGGTCTCCGAAGCGTTCGACCAAGCCGACTACGACGTGGTCGCTGACATGGCTGCTCGTTATTACTCCATAGTCCTGACCGACAGCGGAACGGGAATCGTGCATTCGGTGATGCGCGCCACGCTCGAGCGTGCAGATTCGATCGTGGTTGTCTCGGGGGGAAGCGTCGACGAAGCCCGGCTGGCTTCGGAAACGCTTACCTGGCTCGAATCCAATGGCTATGCCGAGTTGGTGAGCAACGCGGTCGTCGCTCTCAACACCGCGACTCAGGGCACGAACCTGGTCAAGCTGGAGGAGATTGAGGCTCATTTCCGTTCGCGAGTTCGTGAGATCGTCACCATTCCCTACGACCCCGCGCTGGCAACCGGGTCGACCATTCGGTTTGCCGAGCTGAAGCCAATGACCCGGGATGCCGCACGCGAACTCGCTGCCCTCGTGATCGACGGCCTTCCCGAGTACCGCAGCTAACCCCCCGATGGCCGAACGCTCGATCCGCCTCTTTGGTGACCCGGTTCTTCGCTCCGTCTGTGACCCGGTTTCGCCCGGGGATGCTCGGGCGACCGCACTCATCGACGACTTGCTCGACACGGTTAAGGTGCCCGGGCGAGCTGGACTGGCCGCAAATCAGATCGGGGTCAGTTTGCGCGCGTTCAGCTACAACATTGACGGCGACATCGGCTACATCATCAACCCCGAGCTCGTCGAGGTTTCAGGTGAGATCGAGGTCGTCGACGAGGGCTGCCTCTCGGTTCCCGGGTTTTTCTTTCCCCGCGAGCGTTACCCCTTCGCGCGGGTGCGCGGAATTGATCTCGAGGGGACCGTCGTCGACGTCGCCGGCGAGGGTCTGTTGGCTCAGGCCCTTCAGCACGAAGTCGACCATCTGAATGGCCACCTGTACGTCGAAGGCCTCGCGCCTGAGATCAAGCGCGAGGCCATGCGACTCATTCGTCAGGCTCCGTGGTACTGAGCCTGACCTAAGGTCAGCTGAGCGAGATACCCTCCGTCGCAGGCTGCTCCGAGTACATGCCTTCAATCTCGGCTGCAAAGTCCTGCACGATGATATGGCGCTTGATGCTGAGCTTCGGCGTGAGGTGTCCGCTGGCTTCGGTGAGGTCGGCATCGAGCACCCGGAACTTGCGAATCGACTCGGCGCGAGAAACCTTCGAGTTCGCGGCATCCACCGCCTTCTGAATCTCAGCAAGCACCGCTGGGTGCTTCGCAGCCTCGTTCTGCGGCATCTCGGGCAGCCCATTGTTCTTGAGCCAGGTCGGAAGCATCTCCTCGTCGAGGGTGATGAGTGCCGAGATGTAGGGCTTCTCGTCGCCAACGGCGATCACCTGACCGATGATCGGGTTCGCGCGAATCGGGTCTTCGAGCGCGGCCGGGGCAACGTTCTTGCCGCCCGCCGTGACGATGATTTCCTTCTTGCGGCCGGTGATCTCGAGGTACCCGTCTTCGTCGATCGTGCCGATGTCGCCGGTCTTGAACCACTCGCCGTCGAAGGTCTCCTTCGTCGCTTTGTCGTTCTTCCAGTAGCCATCGAAGACGCAGATGCCCTTGACCTGAATCTCGCCGTCATCGACGACTCGAACCGAGACGCCGGGAAGCGGTGGGCCGACCTTGCCGATCTTGAAGTTCGACGGGAGGTTGATCGACACCGGAGCCGTCGTCTCAGTGAGGCCGTAGCCCTCAAGAATCGTCAGCCCCAGGCTGCGATAGAAGTGGCCTAGGCGCAGACCCAGCGGGGCGGAACCAGACACGGCATATTTCACATTGCCACCGAGCGCTGCCCGGATCTTGCTGAGGACAAGGCGGTCGAAGAGCGCGAACTGAAGCTTCAGCCCGGTTGGAACGTGGCCAGCATCAACGGCCTTCGAATGAGCGATTGCAACGTCAGCCGCCCTGCGGAAAATCTTGCCCCTGCCGCCGGTCTCTGCCTTCTGCTCCGAGGAGTTGTAGACCTTCTCAAACACTCGCGGCACTGCAAGCAGGAAGGTTGGCTTGTACGACGCCATCGACGGCAGCAGAAGCTTCGTGTCGGGCTGGTGGCCGATCTTCACGCCACCCACCACTGAGAGCACCGAGATGAAGCGCGCAAAGATGTGAGCGAGCGTGATGAACAGCAAGGTGCTGGAGTCTGAGTTGACGACCTCGGGGATAGCCTTCTGTGCGTTTCGCGTCAACTCCACGAAGTTCGAGTGGGTGATGACACAGCCCTTGGGCTTACCGGTCGAACCAGAAGTGTAGATCAGCGTCGCGAGGTCGGATCCCTTGGCGATCTTGCGGCGACGTTCGATCTCCGCGTCGGTTACCGCGGTGCCCGACTTGGCCAGCTTGTCGAGGTCGCCGAGGTCGATCTGCCAGACGTTTCGCACCTTCGGTGCATCGGCCCGAATCTCGTCAAAGCGCGCAAAGTGATCAGGGGTTTCCGTGATGATTGCCGTGGCACCCGAGTCGGTGAGGTTCCACAAGATCTGCGCGGGGGCGGAGGTCTCGTAGATGGGCACCAGAACGGCACCGGCAAACCATGTGGCGAAGTCGATCAGGGTCCACTCGTAGCGGGTCTTGGCCATCAGCCCGATCTTGTCGCCGGGCTCAACACCCGCGGCGACAAGGCCCTTGGCGAGAGCGACTACCTGCGAGTGGAACTGGGAGGAGGTCACATCCTCCCAACCACCATCCGACGTGGGCAGGGCGAACAGTGCCTTGTCCGGAGTTTCTGCGACTCGCGCAACGAGCAGGTCGGTGGTGTTGGCATTCGGATCCGCCTCAACAAGGGCGGGAACGTCGAACTGTTTCACGGCAACTCCTTCGGTACCGGTCAGGGTCATTTCCCCTACTCTAACCGGGGTTGTCCGGAGAAACTACGACGAGTGCGCGCCGGTACACTCAGTGACCGTGGATGCCATCGGGATTGATATCGGCGGAACCAAGATCGCGGGCGCTGTGGTCTCGGAGGCCGGCGAGATCCTCGACGAAAGACGCGTTGCCACCGAGGCCGCGGACTCCGAGGCCATCGTCGATGCGGTAGTTGAGATGGTCCTCGCGCTCTCAGTCGGACGCTCCATCACCGCCGCCGGGGTTGCCGCACCAGGCTTCATCGATGTCGAACAATCCACGGTTTACTACGCCCCGAACATCAGCTGGCGCAACGAGCCGCTGCGCGATCGGCTGGTCGATCGACTTGACCTCAACATCACGATCGACAACGATGCCAACGCCGCGGGGTGGGCTGAGTACCGCTTCGGTGCTGGTCGCAAGGTCAGCGACATGACCATGCTCACCATAGGGACTGGGGTAGGCGGGGCCATTGTGAGCCGCGGGGAACTGTTCCGCGGCGGGTTCGGAGCGGGTGCCGAGCTCGGTCACTTGAGGATTGTCCCTGATGGGCTGTCGTGCGGATGCGGCGCTCAGGGTTGCATCGAGCAGTACGGCTCGGGGCGCGCCCTGCTTCGGATGGCGAACGAAATAGCCGACGTGGGTGGCATAGGTCTTGCCCTGGCAGAAGCTCGGCGCGAGCATGGGGCGCTCGATGGCACCATCGTCGGCACGTTGATCGCCGCAGGCGACCCGGGTGCGATTCGGGCTCTAGAGCAGCTTGGGACCTGGCTCGGTCAGGCCTGCGCGTCATTGAGCGCAGTGCTTGATCCCGAACTTTTCGTATTCGGTGGGGGAGTGGCAGTTGCCGGTGAACTCCTTCTAGCCCCGGTGCGCGATGCGTATCGACACCACCTCCCTGCGAAGGGTTATCACCCTGAGCCTGAATTCGTGATTGCCGAGCTCGTCAACAACGCGGGTGTAGTCGGTGCGGCCGATCTGGCGCGCATCCACGCCAGAAGCGAGTAATGCGTAGAGTGGAGACTTCCGGCCGGAGTGGAGTGCGATGTTCTACTGGTTCATGAAGAATCTGGTCGCTGGACCGATCCTCAAGACCGTATTCAGGCCGTGGGTCACCGGTGAGGAGAACATCCCGGAAAAGGGTGCGGTCATCCTCGCTTCGAATCATCTGTCAGTGATTGACTCGATCTTTCTTCCGCTCGTCATCGAGCGCCGAATTTCGTTTCTTGCCAAGAGCGACTACTTCACCGGCCGCGGTGTCAAGGGCTGGGCCATGAAGAACTTCCTCAAGGGCACCGGCATGTTGCCAATCGACCGTTCGGGTGGGAAGGCCTCCGAGGCGTCCCTCAACACCGGGCTGGCGGTTCTCTCTCGCGGCGAGGTTCTGGGTATCTATCCCGAGGGCACCAGGAGCCCCGACGGCAAGATGTATCGCGGGCGAACTGGTGTAGCTCGCATGATCCTTGAGGCGCATGTGCCTGTCGTGCCTGTCGCCATGGTAGACACCGAGAAGGTCATGCCGATCGGCACCAAGATTCCCAAAGTTCGACGGATCGGCATCATCTTCGGGGAGCCGCTCGACTTCTCGCGCTTTGAGGGGATGGAGTCCGACCGGTTCATCCTGCGCTCGATCACCGACGAGATCATGTACGAGCTGAACCGCATCAGTGGGCAAGAGTATGTCGACGTTTACGCCTCGTCCATCCGGGAGAAACTGGCTTCCCCGAGCCGGTAGCCTTGACTGCTGGGCACCCAGCCCGCGTTCATACACTCACTTCCCGAAGGGCCTCTCGTGGTTGACCCGTCCGAGCCTGTCGTCGCTGCCGATCCCGCTGTGGTTGCCGGCCTCGACTATTGGCGGACGCTGCCGATCAAGCAGCAGCCCAACTGGCCGGACCCGGATGCCGTGGGTGAGGCATCCGCCAAGATTGCGACACTGCCTCCACTGGTATTTGCGGGCGAGGTCGACATCCTTCGCGAGCGTCTTGCGCGTGCTGCGCAAGGGGATGCGTTCCTCCTGCAGGGTGGAGATTGCGCGGAAACGTTTGCCGGTGCGACTGCCCAGCAGATTCGCGACCGCGTCAAGACGATCCTTCAGATGGCAGTGGTTCTCACCTATGGCGCGTCTAAGCCGATCGTCAAGATGGGGCGCATGGCCGGCCAGTTCGCCAAGCCGCGCTCGAGCGACACCGAGACCCGGGGCGACGTCACCCTCCCGGCCTACCGCGGCGACATTGTCAACGGCTACGACTTCACCCCCGAGTCCCGCACGGCCGACCCCGCCCGACTCGTCGAGGGGTACCACACCTCTGCCTCGACGCTCAATCTGGTTCGCGCGTTCACCCAGGGTGGCTTCGCCGACCTCCGCCAGGTGCACTCGTGGAACAAGGGCTTCGCCTCCAACCCGGCGAACCATCGGTATGAGAAAGTCGCGGGCGAAATTGATCGCGCGATCAAGTTCATGGAGGCCGCTGGCGCTGACTTCGACGAGCTGCGTCGCGTGGAGTTCTACTCCAGCCACGAGGGCCTGCTCATGGACTACGAGCGGCCGATGACTCGCATCGACTCGCGCACCGGAACGCCGTACAACACGAGTGCCCACTTTCTGTGGATCGGCGAGCGCACGCGCGACCTCGACGGCGCGCACGTCGACTTCTTCTCGCGAGTACGCAATCCGATCGGTGTCAAGCTCGGTCCGACGACGACACCCGAGACAATGAAGCAACTGATCGACAAGCTCGATCCACATCGCGAGCCCGGTCGACTCACCTTTATCACGCGCATGGGCGCTGGCAAGGTTCGCGACGCACTCCCTCCGCTCCTTGAAGCCATCCAAGGAATGGATGCCACCCCGCTCTGGGTCACCGACCCCATGCACGGAAACGGCCTCACCACACCCAACGGCTACAAGACTCGGCGATTCGATGATGTGGTGGATGAGGTCAAGGGTTTCTTTGAGTCACACCGCGCTGCCGGCACCTACCCCGGTGGAATTCACATCGAGCTCACCGGCGATGACGTAACGGAGTGCTTGGGCGGCTCTGAGCAAATCGATGAGGCAACTCTGGCAACCCGATATGAGTCGCTCTGCGATCCGCGACTCAATCACATGCAGTCGCTTGAACTCGCCTTCCTCGTTGCCGAGGAGCTCACGGCGTTCTAGGGGCAGGCTCAGCTAGGTCGAGAACGTCACCTTGATGGTCGAACCCTTGGGCTGAAGACTATTCTCTGCCGGGTCGAGCGTGGTCACGGTGAAGAGACCGGGTGCCGCATCGGCAAACAGGTTGTAGTCGAGCCGGAATCCGGCATCGACGAGGAAAGCCTTGGCGTCTGACCACGTCAGACCGATGACGTCGGGAACGGCAATGAGTTCAACGCCGCGTGAGGTGATGAGGTCGACCGTGTCCCCTTCGCGCACAACCGTGGCTCCATCGATCGGCTGAGCGCGGATGACCGCGCCCTGCGGCACGGTGTCGCTGAACTCCGCCTCGTTGATGGCGCCGAGCGAGAGTTTGACGTCGCCGAGGCGAGCCGTGGCATCCGCGACCGACAGACCGGCCAGGTCGGGAAGAGGGCCGACCGAGACGATGAGCGTCACGGTTTGTAGTTCGCCGTAGGTTGCGACCCCGGTCAGACTGGTGCCGTCGGCGGCCAGCGCGTCGATGACGATGCCGACCGCGATTGTGCCATCGAACTGACGGATGGTTTCGCCAAGCGTGAAGGGCGCCGCGTTGATTGCGGCAACGGCGTCGGCCTCAGACATTCCCGCGAACTGCGGCACGGGCAGGGCAGCGGGTCCCGTGGAGACGAGTAACTGCACCTCGGTGCCGCGAGTGACTTGAGTGCCGAGCGGGGGATCAGTGTCAGCAACTAACCCCGCGGCAACGATTGGGTCGTCAGTTTCGCCGGACGTGGGCGAGACGGAAAGCCCCAACTCTTCGAGCACTTGGGTCGCTTCGGCGATAGTCAGACCGGCAAGGCTTTCGGGAACAGTGATCCGCGAGCCGGGACCGGCGACGAAGTACCACCCGATTCCGCCGCCCACTAGGGCGACTATGGCAACAATCGCGATCACCACCCAGCGCCGCCGCTTGCGCGCCGCGGCCGAGGTAACTGGCGGAAGAGGATTGTCGACGACTGCCACGTCTGCTGGCGGCCGCCGGGACCCAAGAACCTGAGTCTCGGCGGTGGCGTCGGCGTGAACGGCAGCGGGCATCACAGTCGTTCGCTGCGTCGACGTGCTGGCCGTCGCCGGCAACGACGTCATCAGAGCGCTGTGAGTCTCGAAAAGCTGGTCAAGAAGCGCCCGGGCATCCTTGGGGCGATCCTCGGGGTTGCGCGCGGTTGACCAGAGCACCAATTCGTCGAGCTCGACGGGGACCTTCGGATTCATGACGCTGGGAGCAGGCACAGAGTCGTTGGCGTGCTGATACGCGATTTGCATGGGCTGGTCGCCGCGGAAGGGCTGCTCACCGACAAGCATCTCGTACATCATGATGCCGAGGGCGTAGATGTCGCTTCGGGTATCCGCGATACCTCTAGTGACGAGTTCGGGGGAGAGGTAAGCGATCGTCCCCAGAAGGGCAGCGCCCGTCGCGGTGTTAGCGCTCGCCGCTCGCGCTAGTCCAAAGTCGCTGATCTTGATGCGGCCGTCGTCGGCAAGCAGCACGTTCTCGGGTTTCAGATCCCGATGCACGATTCCGGCCTTGTGTGCGGCGGCGAGACCGGCGAGTACTGCCTCCATGATGTCGAGCGTCTGCTCTGTCGTCAGGATCTTGTGTTCCTGCAGCAGGTCGCGCAGGGTAATCCCCGGTAGGTATTCCATGACCAGATAGGCCATGTCACTGTCTTGCCCCTGATCAAAAACGTTGACGACGTTGGGATGAGCCAACCGCGCCGCAGAGCGTGCCTCCTGGATGAATCGCTCTCTGAATTGGGCGTCGTCGGCCAGATGGCCGTGCATGATTTTGATCGCGACGCGGCGCTCGAGACGAAGGTCAGTCGCGAGATAGACCGTAGCCATCCCGCCGCGGGCGATTCGTGAACGCACCTGATAGCGGCCGTCAAGAAGACGTCCGATCATCGGGTCGGTGCTGTTGACGCTCACCGTTGAAGTCTAAAGTTCTTCGCCTGAGAGCCTCCGTCCGACACGGCTCCGGCCGAGGCGATCAGCGCAGCTCGGCGAACCAGGCGTAGGCGGATGCCTCCCACTTGGCGTAGGCATCCGGATACGCGGAGATCTGAACGCGCTGGGCGGCGTTAGTGAGCGGCATCGACTCCCACCCCGAGATGTCGAGCAGTCCGCGGGTGTAGCCGCGATTAGGGTTGCTCGGACCACCGTAGAAGAGTCGCGATGCGTGATACGGATCGGTCAGCTGTTCGACAGATCCCCAGCCAGCGCTCGGCCGTTGCTGGAAAAGTCCGACCGAGTCCCGATCGCCCCAGTTAAGGTTCCGCAGGCTCGACTCCTGCATCGCTGTCGCCAACGCGATGACGATGCCGTAGTCGGAGACACCCAGCTCGCGGCCGACCTGAACGATGATTGCCGCATTCGCGCGCATCTCGTCATTGAGCATCGTGATGTTGCCGCCGTAGCTCACGGGTGCGGAGACCCCCGGGAGGGTAAGACCGGTTCCGGGGTAGATAATCGATTCCCAGTTCAGTCCGTTTGCGTCAAGAAGGGCTTGAGTTGACAACCCGTAACGGCTGGCGATGCCCGAGAGTGTGTCGCCCGGAACGACGGTATAACTGCCGTTGACTGCTGGAGTGGGTTCTGGTGCCGTCGCCGCAGGGGGTTCGGGTACGGGCTCCGGCTCGGTAGCTACTACGGGCACCGCGTCGTCGAGCACTTCGGCCTCGGCAGGCTCGTCGGCGGCGGGTGTCGCCAAAAGTCGTTCCGGGAGAACATCGCCCGGTCCGATCAGACCGGGAATGGCTATCGTCTGCCCGGGGTAGATGATGCTCGACCAGCCCAGCCCGTTCGCGGTCAGTACCGACAACGTCGATACTCCAAACCTGTCTGCGATAGCACTAATCGTGTCGCCCGAGGCGATCGTGTACCGTCCACCCGAGACAGATTCATCGACCGGCTCGGGTAGCGGCCCGCTGGCCGTGAGCTTCAATTCCTGTCCGGGAAAGATGAGTGACGACCATCCCAGGCCGTTGAGTGCCAAGACTGAGGCGGTCGATAGACCGTACCGACCGGCAATGTCGCTGACGGTGTCGCCGACGACAACTCGGTACGTCGTCGGCGCTGCCGCAGCAGACTGGCGAATCGAGGCAGTGCTGGTAGCAATTGCGGTGCCCGCCGCGGCGACGGCATCGCGGATGCTCTTGCCCAGCTCAGAGGTGACCCCTCGTGGCTTGACGGGAGTTTTCGCACTCGCTTCGGCGGGCGCCGTTAGCCCGAAGGCAGCCATCGACCCCACCAGAACAATCGGCACGGTGCTGAGTGCGCCGCGAAGAGCGCGTGTGTCGCGAAGCCGCTTGGGTTCGCGGCTCTCGGGCGAATGGGCAACGAGCCCAGAGAATACCGACCGAGCGGTCTCACTTGTACCGTGGTGCGCTGTATCAGTCATGGTGTCCCTGTCCTGCTCCCCGGCCCCGAGAAGGTTGGGCCAACACTCCCGATAGCCCGACAACCACGCTGACACAGAACCACATCTCTGTCAATCAATGAGGTCAATGTGGTTTGAATTTACTTGTACGAAACAATTGAACTCCCTGAGTCCTCCCGTCGATCTGCGACGGGGCGTGGCAGTCTTGAATAGTGACCGAAACACCCGAATCCGAGTGGCTGACGATTCCCGACCTGACCGAGATTCTCGGCCTGAAGGTGAGTCAGGTTCGCCGGCTCATCGAAGACCGATCCCTTCTCGCTCGGCGCATCGACGGGGTCTGGAAGGTACCCTCCGTCTTCATTGTTGACGGCGAGCCCATGCACGAGTTGAAGGGCACGATCGTGGTTCTTGGCGACGCAGGGTTCACCGACGACGAGGCCCTGAATTGGCTACTGAGTGAAGAGGAGAGTCTTGGAGTCAGTCCAGTGCGCGCACTCCTCGCGGGTCGAAAAGCTGAAGTGCGTCGGGTAGCTCAGGCGCTCGGCTTCTAGCTGCGCCGGGCCTCAGGCGTCCCGCCGTGTGACGGTGCCGGCCAGTCGGAGAAGTTGCTCGCGAGCGGACGGCGCGATCGGGGCATCCCGAATTGCAGCACAAGCAACAGAAACGTTGTGATCGATGATGGTCTCGACCTCATCAACTGCCCCGCAGTCTCGCAGAGCGCTTCGGATCATCTCAACCTGCAGCGCGTCAAGCTGCGGATCGCCAACGAGTTCGTCGACGAGTCCCCTGGCAGAGCCCGAGAGGGCTGCCCTCGCGAGTGCGATGAGCACTGTGCGCTTACCTTCGCGGAGGTCATCGCCCGCCGGCTTGCCCGTGACTGCGGGATCTCCGAAGACCCCAAGCATGTCGTCACGAAGCTGGAAAGCGACTCCCAACGGCAATCCAAATTCACGCAGCGAGGTCAGCTGAGCCAACGAAGCCCCGCCGAGAGCTGCCCCGATCGCCAGAGGCGCTTCGACGCTGTACTTGGCGGACTTGAAGAGGATGACCCGGTGGGCGCGGGTGAGCGCAGTTTGCTCGGGGTAGGTAGCCCATGCGTTCTCTTCAAGGATGTCGAGGTATTGACCTGCCGTGACCTCGGTTCGCATCGTCGAGAATTCAGCCCGCCCGGCCAGCCCCCAGGCTGGATTCGCCAGGTGCGCTGTTCCCCGGTCGAAGAGCTCGTCGCTCCAGCCCAGAAGGAGGTCGCCCAAGAGTAAGGCGGCCGAGGTGCCGAAATCCTCGGCGCTACCGGTCCAGTTACTTTCGCGGTGAAGCCGCTCGAATAGCCGATGTGCTGCGGGTGATCCCCGACGGGTATCTGACTTGTCCATGATGTCGTCGTGCACCAAGGCCGCCGCGTGAAACACTTCGAGGGCAGCAGCAGCCAGCACGATCCCGGGAAGGTCGGCGGACACTTCGTCGGAATCGAGGTCAAATCCGGAGTCAATGCCGGCCGTCGCTTGCCACCCCCAGTAGCAGAAGAGGCCACGGAATCTCTTGCCCCCGGCCAAGAAGCCTTTGGCTACAGAGGTCAGCTCGCCAAGCTCGTCAGCAATCTCGCTCAGCTGAGATTGGCGCTCATCGAGAAAGCCATCGATACTCAGTTGTATCAGGTCAACTAACCGGGTACTCTCAGCCATCCGCCTAGCCTAGCCACCGACCGGGGCGTACTATGGATGCCAGCCGTCCATATGACCCGAAGGGAAGAGGATGCCACTTTCCGAGCAAGAGCAGCGTCTCCTCGAGGAGATGGAGCGAAGCCTTTACCAGAACGATGCCGATTTCGTGGCGACCGTTACTAATCGCAGTGGGCGCACGAACTACAGGGTCGTTGCTGTCGGTGTTCTGATTGCAGTCGTGGGCGTTGCCACTCTGGTCAGCGGTGTCGTTCTGCTTCAGCCGCTGGTCGGTGTTCTGGGCTTCGCGATCATGTTCGGAGGAGTTCTTCTCGCAGTATCGCCTCCCCGTGGCTCCGGTGGCCCGTCAGATCCGACGGCTCGACCGCATGCGCGCCAATCACAGAAGTCCTCTTCTTTCATGGACTCCCTGAACGACCGGTGGGATCGCCGGCAGGAGGGTCGCGACTAGCCTCGCCACTCTGAAAAGACACAGGGCCAGCCTTCGGGTTGGCCCTTTTTCTTACGCAATCCGGGACAACTGCGCATGGTCGCCTCCACAATCCTCCACGGCCGAGGCGCATACAAATACTGTGCACATCGCGCTTCCACGCCTTCACATTGTCCGAAATTGCTTGTTTGGTGGATGAAAGTGGAGTAAAGTGGGGCATACCTGAATCCGGGCCGGAGTGTGAGGGGGCTGTGGCATGTTCCTCGGCACCCATACGCCCAAGCTCGATGAGAAGGGCCGCGTAATCCTTCCCGCGAAGTTCCGGGAAGAGCTCTCGTCAGGCATGGTCGTGACTCGCGGACAGGAGCGCTGCCTCTACGTGTTTAGTCAGCGGGAATTCGAGAGCATCACGGAGAAGATTCGTCAGGCATCGATCACGAGCAAGCAGAACCGCGACTTCATCCGCTTGTTCCTCTCGGGCGCGAGTCAAGAGATCCCGGACTCGCAGAACCGCATCACCCTGCCGCCGAACCTGCGCAGCTATGCCGGCCTTGACCGCGAGCTCACCGTTATCGGCGCTGGCAGTCGCGCAGAGATCTGGGACACGGCCGCCTGGAACGCCTACTACGAGGGCGCGGAAGCCGACTTCGTCAACACGACGGAGGAGGTGATCCCGGGACTTTTCTGATCCTCGTCGCTGACTCCCAGCCGGCAGGCCCTGACGTACTTCCCCGACGCCAGGTCATACCGGATGGGGATCAGCGAACTGGGATCGTCACCCGTCACCATGACTGATACCACCATCCACACCCCCGTCATGCTTGAACGCGCCCTCGAGCTCCTTACGCCGGCTCTGGGGCGCCAGGGCGCAGTCGCCGTCGACGCGACCCTAGGGATGGGCGGTCACGCCTTCGCTATCCTCGAGCGGTTTCCCGGCGTCACTCTGGTGGGAATTGACCGCGATACGGATGCGCTAGCTATCGCGCGCGAACGCCTCGAGCCGTTCCACAACCGGGTGCATCTCGTGCACGCGGTTTATGACGCACTGCGGCCAGCCCTTGCCGAGCTGGGGCTGCGACAGGTTTCGGCGGTGTTGTTCGACCTCGGGGTGTCATCCCTGCAACTGGACCGCGTCGAACGCGGCTTCTCCTACTCGAAGGACGCCCCGCTCGACATGCGGATGGACGCCACGACCGAACGGACGGCGGCCATGATTCTGGCCACCTACTCCGAGGCCGACCTGCGGCGGATCTTCTACGACTTCGGCGATGAGAAGCTCGCTCCGCGATTCGCGAGCCGGATAGTTCAGCGTCGCGAGGAGACTCCTCTGACTACATCGGCCGAGTTGGTCGAGCTCATCATTGCCGCAACGCCCGCGGCGGCGCAGCGCACCGGTCACCCGGCAAAACGTGTCTTTCAGGCTCTTCGCATCGAGGTTAACCAGGAATTGAGCGTTCTTGAGCGGGCAATTCCCGATGCCGTTGACGCGCTCGAGGTTGGGGGCAGGATCGTTGTCCTGTCGTACCAGTCCCTTGAGGACCGAATCGTCAAGCGCATCTTTCAGGCTCGCGCGGCGTCGACGGCACCGCGGGGACTCCCGGTTGAGTTGCCCGAGCACCGCCCCGAACTCAAGCTCCTGGTGCGCGGTGCAGAACAGGCGACCGACGACGAGAAGGCGCGCAACCCTCGATCAGCACCGGTGCGCCTGCGGGCAGCGGAGCGAGTGAGGGAGGTCGCATGAGTACGGCCACCGCGTACGCGCGACCCGCGCCACTGAGGTCTCCTCAGCGCACACCACAGCGGCCGGCGCTGCGGCGAGTGGAGATTGTCGCTAGCCGCGACCAGAAGCGCGCCCGCCCCAAAGCCGCCTACGCGGTCGTTACCGTCGCGAGCCTGGTCGTGATTTTTGCGGCACAGTTGTTGCTGAGCATCGTTGTGTCAGACGGTGCCTACCAGATCGACAGTCTCAAGTCGCAGCAGAAGGAGCTCTTGCGCACTCAGGAGGTACTCACCGAGCGCTTGGATGTCTTCGGGTCGACGCAGAATCTCGCAGCCAATGCGGCTCAGTTGGGAATGGTCCCGAGTTCGGCTCCGCTATTCCTTGATCTAGCGTCGGGAGCGGTCTCGGGTGCTCCGGGATCCATCGATCGCCTCGGGTGCGGGGGAGCGTGCAATCTGGTGGCGAACGCCCTGCTTACAGGCGTACCTCTGGTTTCTGTGACGCCCACAACAGCGCAAAGCCCTGCCCCGGCCACGACGGACGCAGCTTCACTCGCGCCTGCCGTTGTGAACGCGCTTCCCGCGCCAGTGACGCACTAAGGCCAGCATGAGGACCCGGCGTAGCAGAGCTCGCATCTCACTCGTGATGGTTCTCATGTTTGCGATAGTCGCGACATTCACGTCGCGGCTTGTCGACATCCAAATTGTGCAGGCAAGCGAACTCAATGCTCAGTCGTTGTCGAAGCGCGCTCAAGAGTTGATCAGCTACGGAGCGCGCGGCGAGATTCTCGATGCACACGGGGCGGTCTTGGCCGCGAGCGTCGAGCGGTACGACATCGAGGCATCCCCGCGCAACGCTCTCACGCGAAGTGACGCCCTCACCTCGGTTCCCGAGGCCGTGGGCAAGATCGCTCTCATCACCGGGCAAGACCCTGCGGCGCTCATGGCGGTGCTCACGAGCGATCCCGAGTCAGACTTCGCCTATCTTGCGCAGGGTGTGACCCATGACCAGTTCGTCGCGGTTCGCGAACTGGACATCCCCTGGGTCTACTACGGCGTACGCCCGAGTCGCACGTATCCGAATGGTGCCGTCGCGGGCAATCTCGTCGGATTCATCGGCACTGACGGTCCGCAGGCGGGACTTGAGCTCAGTGAAGACGAGTGTCTGGCTAGCACGAACGGCTCGGCAACTTACGAGAAGGGTGAGGACGGGGTCCAGCTTCCCGGGAGTTTGGTGACTACCGTCGAGCCAAAGAACGGTGGCTCTCTAGGCCTAACTATTGATCGCGACCTCCAGTTCTACGTTCAACAACGGATGGCCCAGACCTACAGTGAACTGGGTGCCGAGTGGGTGACTGCGGTAGTGATGCGGGTCGGCGACGGTCACCTCATGGCCGTCGCCGATTACCCGTCGGTCGACCCCAACAACGTCGATGGTGTGCCCAATACCGCACTGGGGTCGCGGGCGTTCAGTTGGGCGTACGAGCCCGGCTCCACCATGAAGGCGATCGCCGCGGCATCCCTCCTTGATGCGGGTGTCGCGAACCAGACAACCCCTATCACCGCTCCCGGTCGGCTTTACCTCTCCGACGGCGGGTTCATCAAGGACTCCTTCGCCCACGACGATCTGAGGTACACCCTTACGGGTGCGCTGACCTACTCATCGAACACCGCGATGTCGCTGTTCTCCGAGCTTCTGCCGGCCGAGCAACGCTACAACTACTTCACCGGCTTTGGTTTCAACAGCGAGACAGAGGTCGGCTTCACCGGCGAATCCGAGGGACTCGTGCACTCGGCCGAGAACTGGGACGAGCGCACCAACTATGCGGTGCAGTTTGGTCAGGGACTCAGTGTGACCTCGGTGCAACTGGCGAGCGCTTACCAGGCATTGGCCAACGGGGGAGTCAGGATGCCCGTGACGCTCGTCACCGGGTGCACGTGGCCCGACGGCTCAACAACTGAGCTCCCGCCCACGGAGGGCACCCGTGTCGTATCCGAGACAGCGGCGAATCAAACTGTAGAGATGCTCGAGAAGGTCGTGACCCACGGCTGGGCCTCGGCCGACCTCACGATTGCTGGCTATCGGGTCGGAGCCAAGAGCGGCACCGCCGAGGTTGCCGAGAATGGGGTGTACGGCGACAAGACGGTGATTTCGTTCGCGGGCATGGCGCCGGCTGACGACCCGCAGTATGTGGTTGTTGTCACCGCGGGCATCCCTAGTAGCATCTATTCTTCAGGGGACATCGCGTCATCGTTTCACGATGTGATGGCACAGACGCTCACCCAGTTCCGTGTCACGCCATCCGCGGTGTCTGCCCCGGACATCCCACTGACGTGGTGATGCCTTAGCCAGAGTGGAGATCGAGTGGGTTCCGGTGAAGGCTCGATTCTTCGCCCCGAGCACCCCTCAGCGCGTCATCTCTCCGAACTCGTAGACGAGTTCTCGCTCACCACTCGCGGCTCCCTCGAAGACGTCGAGGTAACGGGAATCACCCTCAGCACCCACAATCTTCGGCCCGGAGACCTGTATGTCGGGGTACCCGGTGTAAATCGGCACGGGGCGATCTTCGCCGATCAGGCCCGTGTGGGAGGTGCGGTTGCGTTGCTCACGGATGCGGCCGGGGCCGAACTCGCTTCTGACTGCGGGCTGCCCATGATCGTTGTCGAGTCACCGCGGGAGGCGCTTGGCGCCATTTCGGCGTGGGTCTATCGCACTCAGGAAGCAACGCCCCTCTTGCTGGGCGTTACCGGCACCAACGGCAAGACGAGCGTCTCGTACCTTCTGCACGGCATTCTTGGTCAACTCGGTCTTGTCGCCGGTCTGTCTACGACCGCGGAACGCAAAATCGGCGAGCTCACGGTCTCCAGCAGCCTGACCACCCCAGAGGCGACGGAGATCCATGGGCTGCTGGCGAGGATGCGCGAGAGTCAAGTGCGCGCGGTTGTGCTCGAGGTCAGTGCACAGGCCCTCAGCCGCAACCGCGTGGATGGGCTCATGTTCGACGTCGTGAGCTTCCTCAACCTCAGCCACGATCACCTCGACGATTACGGCGACATGGAATCGTACTTTCTCGCGAAGCTTCCGCTGTTCGACCCAGACCGAGCACGTCGAGGAGTCGTCTGCCTGGACACCGAGTGGGGACAGCGTGTGGTTGACGAGTCCCACATCCCGATCGCGACAATCTCGTCCACCTCGGGCATCGAAGCAGAGTGGACCGTGACGGTGCTCGAGGAGCGAGCCGAATTCACCGTGTTCCGCCTTTCTTCCGCGCTCGGATCCGCCATCACGACCCGAGTTCCGGTGATCGGACATCACATGGCGGCCAACGCTGGGTTGGCCATCGTGATGCTCGTCGAGGCCGGATTCGAGTTGGAGGCGATCGGCCACGTGCTCGATCACGACGGCGGCATCGACGCGTTCATCCCCGGCCGGATCGAGCGCGTCTCCGGTGCAACAGGACCCTCGGTATATGTCGACTACGGTCACAGTCCCGACGCATTCCTGACCACGATGGAGGCGGTACGGCGCGTGACCGATGGTCGCCTCATTATGGTGTTTGGTGCCGACGGCGACCGCGACCCCTCGAAGCGCATCGATATGGGACGCATTGCTTCGGAAGGTTCCGATGTGCTCATCGTCACTGACTACAACCCCCGCTTCGAGGATGCCGCGGCGATCCGCGCGACCCTACTTGAGGGTGCAGCGAGTGCCGGCCACCGTGCAGAAACTCACGAGGTTCCGTCGCAGGCTCAGGCGATTCGGGTCGCCATCAGCCTCTCTCGCAAGGGCGATTCTGTGCTCTGGGCCGGACCTGGTCACGAGGACTACATTGACGTAGGCGGCGCAAAGCACCCGTTCTCCGCGCGTGACGAGACTCGTGCGGCCCTCCGGGAAGCGGGGTGGACGTGATCGCTCTCTCTCTAAAGGAGATCGCCGAAATTCTTGACGGTCACCTGATTCGGGCGCAGGATACGTCGGCAATCGTGTCAGGCGAAGCCCACACCGATTCGCGCAAGGTTGTTCCCGGCGCAATATTTTTCGCGCTGCTCGGTGAGTTCACTGACGGCCACCTCTTCGCTCAGGCCGCCGCCGACAACGGCGCGGCACTGCTGGTCGTCGAACGAGAGTTGGACATTTCCACGCCCCAGATAGTCGTCACCGATGGCTACCTCGCCCTCGCGGCACTGGCCCGGGAGGTGGTGGCTCGAGTTCGAGCACGCGGGCGCCTGAAGGTCGTCGCCGTGACCGGTTCGAACGGCAAGACGACAACGAAGAACATGCTGCGGGCGGTGCTCGAGACCGAAGGTCGCACAGTCGCGCCGTGGGGGTCGTTTAATAACCACGTCGGGGCACCCGTCTCGATCCTTGGTGTCGACGACGACACCGAGTTTCTCGTGGTCGAGATGGGGGCCAGCGCCATCGGGGAGATCGCCCAGTTGATCTCTATAGTGATGCCCGACGTGGGGATCGTGCTCAAGGTCGGTCTCGCGCACGTGGGCGAGTTCGGCGGCCCCGACGCCGTAGAAGTGGCGAAGTCCGAGATGGTCGTTGACCTCCCGGATTCCGCTGTTGCGGTACTGAATGCCGACGATCCACGAGTCGTTCGAATGGCACCGAAGACGTCAGCGCGCGTCGTATGGTTCGGCCTCGCGGAGTCTGCCGACGTGCGAGCGACCGATATTGAGGCCACGGCATCCGGCACACGATTTACCCTCCACGCGAGCGGCGAGACTCTGAGTGTGCGGTTGCGCATTCTTGGCGAGCACCACGTCATGAACGCGCTCGCGACGATCGCCGCGACGCTCGCACTGGGGATCCCGGTCGAGCGATCGGTGCCCGTGCTTGAGGCTTTA
>JANOED010000359.1:0-25447 GCA_031413035.1 Leifsonia sp.
TACGCCAGCAAACGCCAGACCGGTACCGAGCTCCACGAGTGGGTAGCGAATCGAGATCGGCTCACTGCACGACCGACACCTGCCGCGCAGCAGGAGCCAGGAGACGACCGGGATGTTGTCGTACGCCTTGATGGGCGTCGCACAACTCGGGCAGGCGCTCGGTGGATTCACCACGCTTTCGCCGCGCGGAACTCGCCAGACCACGACATTCAGGAATGATCCGATGATCAAACCGAAGAGTCCCGCGATGATTACTGCCAGCGTTGCCAGCCACGTCATCCAGAGATCTCCTTGAAGCCCCCCACGACGGCCTCCGTTGAGTAGGGGGGCGCATTCCATTTCTGTACCGCCGTGCCAGCACATGCCGCGACGCCGATCTTAGAAATCCAACCCGCGAATTTGTCTTGCTGCAACGGAGTGATGCAGCGGTCGTAGGTGTCGACAAATATCCAACTGGTGCCGTAGCCGTTGAGGCTATCGGCCACTCGAGTCCACTGTTGGCGTGCAGATCCGTTACACGCCACGAAGATCGGGTACACGCTTGCACTCGTGTTTAGCGGGGTTTGCAAACAGTAGGTTTGGTTGGCGTTGTTGTTCACACGCGAGGTTATCGTGGTCGACACCGAACCTTGCAGATCTTCGGCTTCGGTGTAGTAGAACTTGTGGTTCCAGTTCAACCCATTCCCGGTGCCCGTCGGGTCTTGCTTGCACGGCCACACGATCATGTGGCTGAAGCTGATGGTGCCGTTGGTTACGTCCATGCAACGCCCGAACTCCGCGAAACTCACCACTTGATTGGTGCTGTGGCTCGCCGCCCCGGATCCGACCTTGAAATCAGGTGCCCAGCCCTGGCAGCTCGTGGTGGTTGCAACCACGGTGCCTCCTGCGAACAGGTTTCGATGCCCGAGGCAGATCGAGCTGCGACCCGCTGAGATCGGGTTCTTCTGGCCCCAGAGCGTGGTTCCGCCATCAATGCTCCAGAGTTGATTCCACCGGGCCGCATCCGGAATGGGCAAACAGGGTTGCAGTGTCAGCGCATAGTCCGTGCCGCTCTGAGCTCCCATGGTGATGCATAGGCCGTTGGGGTAGGTCGCAGTCTGCGACGATGCGAGCTGGAACTCGATGTTCTCGGTGTAAATCCAGTTGTCTGTTTCTGCCACGGTGCAGTTCGCGTTAGCGACCCACCTGAGCTGCGCGCCGGCCGTGGCGCTGGTAGCCCGAACGCAGTAGCCGGTGGCCGAACTCAGCAACAAGCCACCAGGAATGTTGATGTTGGACAGCTTGAACGCGTATACGGCAGCGATTCCGCGGTCGCCGTCTCCGGCCTCTTGGCCGACGAGATCCTCACCTAACCCCCGGGACATGATCACCGCGTAGGCAGGCTGAATCGACACGCCTGCCCCGGTACACGCCATGTGGTGCGCTTCGCGCCAAGTGTCGCTCTGGTATGTCGGGTCTGTTGCAAAGTACTGAATTGTCACGTCGTACGTGAGGTCGTCGCTTGACCCGTCAACCGAGCCGCTCAGGGTACACGGGAGTAGTGCGCGGTTACCGAACACTCCTTGCGCAGTGGTGTGATCGATTGTGCGAAGTGTGTTGAGGGTCGATTGAAGGCCCGCCTGAGCTGCGTATCCGGTTTGGGCATACTTCGCAGTGAGTAACGCTGGGCCTTGCTGCCCAAGTAGAACCCCGAGCATGAGCAGCGAGAGACTTGAGAGCAACACAATAAACAGCATCGCGCTGATGAGCGCGGCACCCCGGTCTGATGTGCTTGGGCGCACACGGTCGCTCAGCCAGATCAAGATTCCCCTATGACCTCTCATGGCCGTCCCCCCGCCTGCATGCATACTCTGGTGTCGCTCTGGCCGTCGCCGTTGGCGTCGATATTGGTGACCGAGACGGTGGAGGAGTTTCTGGCGACGAAAGCCGTGCTCGTCTGCGAGGTCTTGCCACCGTCGACACCAGTGGAAAGGGTGATCTGGAGGCGCTGGCGAAGTGTGCCGTCGGAGATGTCGGCAGGAAGCATTGTGAAGGGGTAGTCGGCGCCACCTTCGTCGACTACCTGAGCGCCTTTTGTCTGCCACGACCCGATATTGATTGCGGTGTTAGTGCTGCTGACGCCCCACGATCGCTGTTCCACGATCCCGTTCACCGGGTTGTAGCGCCACTGATAGCAACTCGGGATGCCCGTCGTTGTCACGCTACGCGGCACCAGAAACTCTATGTAGCGTAGGCCGGTTGCACCCGGACCCGGAAGGTTGATGGACTCGGCATAGCGCACCTGGCGGTCGAGGGCGTTCACTATCGTCGTGTTTGTGCTCGCCCCCTCGGCACTGGCCTTGGCGTCGACTATCGACCCCGCGAAGGCTGCCACGGCAGCGACAAACACCCCAACGAATACTGTGAAGATGCCCATCGCGGTGAGTGACTCAATAATCGTAAACCCCGCGTCAGAATCCGAGCCGACGCTCTCGCGGCTTCGACGGCTTGGATTCATGAGTTGGTCCACTCGAGGTCACTGGTCGCGTCGATGAGGGTAGTGACTTGATAACTGCACGTCGCGGCGGTACACGAGTCACCAGCCGACCACTGCACGATAGACATCACGCGGATGAGGCGGTTGGACCACCCAGACGGCGCGTTTGCAGGCGGCGAGGTGACAGCGGGGATTCGGGTGCAGTCGCCGCTCGCGATCTGCTTGTAGCACCAGCCGATGAGAGTCGTGACGGTGTACACGGTGCCGTTGCTCTCCACGGTTGACTGAATCGGAATGAGCGGGTCCGAAGCGTTAGTTGCCGACGGGTCCGCGCCCGCGTAGGTGTTATCCACACCGGGGAAGTCAGCGTAGGTGAACCAAAAGTCGTTCACGTCATTCTGGGTACGGCCCGCCATCAGATAGCTTGCGCCGGTCGCGCTGTCGATCAACGAGGTGTGGGAGTTGACGTCTTCCATAACACTCGTGGCGACCGCCGACGCGACCGTGCGGCGCTCCTGAACTGCAGCAGAATCGATCGCCTGCACGGAAAAGGCGATTGCCGCAGTGCTGACGACCCCCAACAGCACGATTGCGGTAAGGACTTCAATGAGTGTGAAACCGGAATCGTCGCGAAAGCGCGGCGAAGGGGGACGTGGGCGATAGTCGCGAAACCCGAACATCGTGCCCCCTCCCCCATTTCTGTTTCGATCATGATTTCCGCTGAAACAACAGTTGCAAGCAGAAACGGTGACCCGTCGATTGCCCGACGGGTCACCGAATCGTTCTAGCTTTCGATTAGCACGCCGCGCCAGTCCACGGGGAGTTCAGGCCCCCAGCGGTGCTGTCGTACACGAGGCAGTTTGCACCCAGGTCGCCGTTGGAACCCGAGATGGTGTAGTCCTGACCAACAACGGCGATCGTGATTGTGTTGCCGGCCGATTCAAGCTCGAGGCCAGCGGCGTCTGCCCCTGTGACCGAGCCATTGTTGTCGACGGCGAAGGTCTCGACGGCGAGCGCGGTGTTCTTCAGGTCGGACTCGACCGACGCCTTCCAGGCAGCCTCACGCTGGCTCAGGAAGACGGGGATCGCGATAGCCGCGAGAATACCGATGATGATGACAACGACGAGAAGCTCGATGAGCGTGAAGCCCTTGGCCTCGTCGTTACGGATCGCCTCGTGGCGAGCCGCGATTGCGCGCTGAATGGTTTTCATAATGCCCCCTACTGGTTTGTGAGTTGGTGACCCGCAAACGCTGGTCCCCCCACGGATTACTGTGACCGATGCGGGCGTCGTGGTCTACGCCCCAGTAAGGGGGAGGTGCTAGTTGATCTGGCCGAAGATGCTGAAGACCGGCATGTAGAGCGCGACAATCATTCCGCCGATGACGGCGCCGATCACCGCGATCATCAGCGGCTCAATGAGGGCCGTGAGCGCTTCCGCGGTCGACTGCACCTCGTCTTCGTAGAAGTCGGCGATCTTGTCGAGCATGGTCTCGAGTGATCCGGCGTCCTCGCCGACGGCGATCATCTGAACCACCATTGCGGGGAAAACCGGCTCCTCGGCAAGGGGGGCGGCGATTGAACGCCCCTGTCTGACCGATTCCTGCACGCGTTCACAGGCGCGCTCAATGACCCAGTTACCCGAGGTGTCTCCGACGATCGTGAGCGCCTGCAGAATCGGTACACCAGCGCCTGTCATCGTCGCGAAGTTGCGGGAGAACCGAGCGATCGCAACCTTCCGCAGAAGTTCGCCAAACACCGGCAACTTGAGAAGCATCGTGTCGACTTTCGACCGCACTTCATCGGTGTGCTTGAAGCGGCGCCACAGCAAGATGGCGGCCACTACGACAACGATGATCAACGGAACGATCCAGATCATGTTTTGCGAGAGAACAACGAGCACCTGGGTAACCACGGGCAGCTCGCCACCGAAACTGTCGAACATGCCCTTGAAGACCGGAACAATGAAGATCAGCATCGCGAACACCGCGATTATCGCGATGATGAGCACTGCCACCGGGTAGGTCAGGGCTGCCTTAATTGTGCCGGACAGCTTGACCTCGGTCTCGAGGTTGGTAGCGACAGAATCGAGAGCGCTATCGAGGAACCCGCCGGTCTCGCCCGCCCGGATCAGGTGAACCATGAGGCGTGGAAAAACCAGCGGATGCAATGCGAATGCATCAGACAGCGCGGTGCCCGTCTCGACCTCGGCATGCACCGCGCGCATGGTGACTTGAAGCTTCTTGTTCGGAGTCTGCTCCGCGATGATGGTCAGGGTTCGCACGATTGAGAGCCCGGCAGCGATCATTGTCGACATCTGCCTAGTCATGACCGCGAGATCTTTGGGCTTGACCCGCGGATCGAACAGCGACGGCATTGTGATTTCGCGATTCAGACCAGTTCCACCGATGTGCTGCTCAATCGACGTAGGGATAACACCGCTGCTGCGCAGCTTCTCGATCGCGCGCTGCTCGTTGCTAGCGTCAACTCGGCCGCTGACGGCCTTTCCGTTGCTATCGACTGCCGCGTAGGCGAACGACTTCTCCCCAGCCATCGCTTATGCCCTTCTGTCGGAGGCGGTCTCGGGCCGCCGAATGAGCTGCCGGAGTTCCTCGGCGTTCTGCGCCTTGTCATATGCGGCCTGGTGCGTGATCTCGCCCGAGTTGACGAGATCGGCGAGATGCTGGTCCATCGTTTGCATTCCCTGAGAACGCCCCGCCTGGAGGTTGGAACGAATCTGGAATGTCTTGCCTTCGCGAATGAGGTTCGCGATCGCAGGTGTGGTCACCATGATCTCCGCGGCTACAACCCGACCGCCACTTGCGTTCTTGACGAGTGTCTGACACACGACCCCCTGCAGCGTTGCCGACAATTGGGCGCGAACCTGAGGTTGTTGGTGGGGCGGGAAAACATCGATCACCCGGTCTACCGTCTGGGCGGCATCCTGAGTGTGCAGGGTTGCGAACACGAGATGCCCGGTCTCGGCAGCCGTCAAAGCCACCGAAATGGTCTCTAGGTCCCGAAGCTCCCCAATGAGGATCACATCGGGGTCTTGACGCAAGACGTGCTTGAGCGCACTTGCAAAGCTGTGCGTGTCGCTACCAACCTCGCGCTGATTGATCAGCGCCTTCTTGTTGACGTGCATGAATTCGATCGGATCCTCGACAGTGACAATGTGGTCTGCCCGGGTCTGATTCACCAGATCGATCAGGGCAGCAAGCGTCGTCGACTTTCCGGAGCCCGTGGGGCCGGTGACGAGCACGAGGCCTCGGGGGAGCTGTGAGAAATCACCGACGCGCTCCGGAATTCCCAGTTGCTTGAGGGTCTTGATCTCGGTGGGGATGAGTCGGAATGCCGCACCGATAGCCTCGCGCTGCTGGTAGACATTGACGCGATACCGGTAGTCAGAGGTAAGGGAGACAGCGTAGTCGAGCTCGAGGTTCTTCTCGAATATCGCGCGCTGCTCGTCATTCATCGAGCTCCAAATCGCGTTCCGCGCCTTTGAGGCATCCCAGTATGCACCGGCGAAGACAGGGCGAAGCGAACCATTGATGCGCACCATCGGGGGTGCGTCCGCACTTACGTGGAGATCGGATGCGCCGACGCGTACCACCTCGATGAGAGCGGCCAGAAGGTCAGGGTCTGCGCTCGCCAGTTCCGGCTCGATATGCATGTCTGCAATGTTCGGCGCGTAGTCAGCCGCCGGCGCAGGCACGGGTGGCATAACGTACGCCTGCGGATAGGTGTCGGCATAGGCCTGATGCGCCGGCGGCGGATAGGCGGTGAACGACGGTGGTGCTAGCTGCGAAGGCGCCGCAGGCGGGGCATACGAGGCCGCCGACGGCGTGCCGAAGTACGACTCGGTGGGGTCGGTCAGACCGGTTGGGCTAGCTGGGATAGTCGGCGCCGGAAGCGGCGCCCCATGCGATGGCGCGTGCGTTCCCGGCGGCGGCCCGTACTCGCTCGGCAGACCTGATGAGGGCGCATTCGGCGGCGGAACCGGCGTTACACCATTAATGCCCGTGCTGATCGGAATCTCATAGATCGGCTTGTCCATTACGCCACCACCCTAAGGATTTCCTCAATCGACGTGAGCCCCATCTGCACCTTCATCCATCCGTCCTGACGTAGGGTCAACATGCCCTGAGACTGGGCGAGACGCGCAATCTCTGAACTCGCTGCTCTGCTGACCGCCATCCGCTCGATGTCCTCCGAAACGGCCATTACTTCGTGGATCGCCATGCGTCCTCGATATCCGGTGTTTGAGCAGTGCACACAGCCGACCGGTCTAAAGATCTGGCTGCGAAGAGGCTCGCCGCCGTTGAGTGCGCGAAGTTCGTGCTCGCTCGGCGTATATGGCTGACGGCAGCGGTCGCACAACCGGCGCGCAAGTCGCTGCGCAACGACGCAGTCAAGTGCGGAGCCGACCAGGAATGGCTCGATGTTCATCTCGGTCAGGCGGGTGATCGCACTTGGCGCATCGTTGGTGTGGAGGGTCGACAACACCAGGTGACCGGTCAGCGATGCTTCGATCGCAATCTGCGCAGTCTCTTGGTCGCGGATCTCACCGATAAGTACAACGTCGGGGTCGGAGCGCAGGATCGAGCGAAGGGCGCTCGCGAAGGTTAGCCCCGCCTTGGGGTTGACCTGAACCTGGTTTATCCCCTTCATGCGATATTCGACCGGGTCTTCGACCGTGATGACATTGATCTCGGGGCGGGCGACCGCGTTGAGCGTCGTGTAGAGAGTGGTCGACTTTCCGGAACCGGTCGGCCCAGTGACGAGAATCATGCCATAGGGCTTGATGTAGGAGCGCTGAAAAATCTCGGCATTGTGGGGCAGAAGCCCCAGGTCTGAGAGGTGCATGCTGGTTGACGAGGTGTCAAGGATACGCATGACGACCTTCTCCCCCCACACCGTGGGGAGCGTGGCGACGCGAAGGTCAATCCGTCGGCCGGCTTGGCTGACAGACATTCGACCGTCTTGAGGCTTGCGGCGCTCGGAAATATCGATGTCTGCCATGATCTTGAGTCTGGAGATGACGCCGCTCTGGATGTTCTTGGGGGCTCGTTGCATCTCGTGCATCACCCCGTCGATGCGATATCGAACGAGCAGATCGAACTCGGCCGGCTCCATGTGAATGTCGGATGCGTTGTCTTGAATCGCCTGACTTATCAACAGGTTGACAAATCGCACGATTGGCGCATCATCGCCCCCAGATTCTGCGACCAAGTCCCCGGGTGCCGCGCGCGAGAGTTGGGTGCCAGACTCCGCTTCCATCTTGGAGCGGAGGACTTCCATTTCGCCGTCTGCGCGGTGCGAACGCTCGATTGCTGCTAAAAGGTCGGCGCGTTCGGCGACGACAGGCTTGATCTGCCGCCGCGTTACCGCAGCAATATCGTCGATTGCGAAGACGTTGCGGGCATCCACCATCGCAAGCAGTAGATAGTCGCCCTCAATCGCGATGGGAAGAACACCGTAGCGACGACACAGAGCGGCTGGCACCAGCGAAACGGCTCGCAAATCCACCGGGAAGTCGAGAAGCTCCACGAAGGGAAGTCCCTGCTGAGCGGCGACCGCAGCGGTTACCTGCGCTTGCGTGACAACCCCACGCTCGAGAAGTGACTGGATGACCTGCTCTTCATTGCCCTGAATGCTGCCCATGCCGTCGAGTGTCTCGATGGGCATGACGCCACGCAGAATCAGAATCTCGGCAAGAGACGCCACGACTTCACCCCCCAGCGATAGCGTCTTCCCACCGTACTGGCGGCACCCTCGCCCTGCTAGCCCCGCAATAGAGGGGTACAGGGGTCAGTTGCCCGGGAACTCCTCGGACCACGCGGGAACACTGCCCACCACAACATCGCGCTGACCGGACACGTAGGCAGACAGCCGCGGTTCGACACACTCGGTCAGAACGTCAACGAGGTCATCGGCGTGCTCAGTGAGTGTGGACCGCACTGCCGCAACAGCAAGCGCCATGCGGGCCTCCTCGCTGAGGGTCTCTAACCCTTCGCCGAATAAGCCCTCTGAGATCTCCGACACGCCGGTATCGAGGGAAGTAACGAGCTCGTGCATTAGATCATGCGGCCACACCGCGACGTCGATGAAGTCGGCAAGCATTGAGTGCGGACAGTGCGAGCACGTGTCGCTCGACAATCGTCCGGGCGGAGCCCACGCGGCCGCCTTGTGATACCACGCCGACAGCAGCGTATCCATGAGGTCGCGGATTGCAGGAGGGTTCACGAGGGCGCTCCAGGTCGGGTGTCTCAAGGATTCAGGTGCATCGTCGCAGGTGCTGCTCCCGTGCGGCAGTCGTTGAATGCAACGACACTCGTTCGGGGGGTGGACTGAGCTGCTCCTGCGTCGAAGGCCGTTTGGAATTCGTGGCATCCTCGGTTGTACAGCGATCTCCACGGGAGGTAGGGCATGTCGACTGACGCCGCAGCGCGCGTGCTACGGATTGCTCACGTCGACGACCATGAAACGGTTCAGCTCGGCCTCGCTTCCCTGCTCGCCGACCAACCGGACTTAGAGCTAGTAATGAGTGTCTCGACCGTCGACGTCTTGCTCGAACACCTGCCGACCTTAGACCTCGTCATTCTCGACATTCGTCTGTCGGACGGGTCGACCGTGGAGCGCAACCTCGCGGTGCTTCGCGCAAACGACACACGGGTTCTCGCCTTTACTGCGGCGGACAATCCGGCTGAGTTGAGGGCCGCGTCGCGCGCCGGTGTGCTCGGGATCGTGCGCAAGTCCGAGTCGCGCGAGGTAATCCTTGAGGCAATCCGAGGTGCGGCACGCGGCGCGACAGTACCGTCGACTGAGTGGGCCGCGGCACTCGACGCAGACCCGCTGCTGGGCTCTGCGGGCCTCAGCCCCAAGGAGCGAGAGGTGCTCGCGCTATACGCGTCGGGGGATAAATCCGTCGCCGTTGCCCATCGAGCGGGACTCTCGGCCGCAACTGTTGCAGAGTATGTGCGACGGATCCGACACAAGTACGCGATGGTCGGGCGACCCGCGCACACCAAAGTGGACCTGTACAAGCGGGCGGTGGAGGACGGCATTCTGCCGTCACCCGAGGCATGACAACCACTGATCGTGCCGTGAGTTCAGCGCCTCGGGCGGCCGAGCGCGTTGCACGCACAATCACTGCGGTCGCGGGTGTCGCCACTCTCGTTTTTCTAGCGTTGGCGATCGGGCCAATCACTGTATCGGCACCGGCAATGAATCCCCTGTACACGTTCGTCGGTGCGTTCGTGGTGTTCGGAATTCCCCCGCTGGTGGCTGTCGTGGGATTCTTCATTTCACTCAAGGTGCTGAAGAGAATGCTCGCAGGCTACGCAATCGCCTTTCTCGCCGTTGTGCTGCTCTGGAATTCGGCAATGCTCGCCCCGCTCCCAGATTTAGTAGCACCGTGGCCAGTCGAGGTGACTGCTCTCGCCACCGTCCCCGCGGCAATCGCATGGCGACCGGTAATTGCCTGGGTCTATCTCGTCGTCAACTCAATCGTCATCGCCCCCGTGCGATTCTTCGCTGGGGATCAAGTCGACCTGTCGGTCCCACTTCAATACTCATTCTTCACACTTACTTTTGCGGCGATCTTCACTGCGCTCGCGATGGTGGCGATGGGCAACGGCTACGCACTCGACCGGGCTATCGAAATAGCGCGCAGCACGTCGACCCGCGCCGCGGCGGCGGCATCCCGGGCTCGGGAGCAAGCACAACTCGACGCACTTGTGCACGACAACGTGATGGCCACGCTCGTCTACGCCTCGCGGGGCGGGCTCGACGATTCGGTGCGACAGCAGGCTGAGAAGACGTTGAGGCAGCTCGAACGGCTGCGCGGAAGGCGCGACGAGGCGAGCACGCCAGTGAGCGCCGATGACTTTGTGGCTCGGATTCGCTCGGTCGTGTTCGAGGCCTCGGCGGAGATCTCGTTCGCCACCAACGGACACAGGAGTTCGCCGATCCCGTTAGAGGTTGCAGAAGCGTTTGCCGAGGCCACATCGGAAGCGGTGCGCAACAGCCTCCTGCATGCCGGTCCTGCCGGCGAACTGTTGCGCTCAGCGATCGTCGCGCTGAGCGAGCGAATAGTGGAAGTTACTGTGAGGGATGACGGTCTCGGCTTCGACGTCGGCGACATTCCGCCGCACCGGTTGGGCATACTCGTTAGCATCAGGGGGCGCATGGAGGCGATCCCGGGCGGGAGTAGCCGGGTCGAATCTCGGCGTGGACTCGGTACCGTCGTGACGCTCTGGTGGGTGCGGCCATGACTACCGCGCCAACGCTGAAGCAGCTCGAGACCGTATCTCTGACCGGTCGAGGCGCTCGAGTCATGACGTGGGCCTATTTCGTGACGCTCACGGTGCTCGCGCTTTGGTCACTCGGCGAAGTCAGGTCTCCCGGACCGACCCTCGCCGCTCTGGCGCTGTTTGCCGCCGTGTGCGCCGTGGTCACAGTCGACTCCGGGTCGACGCTGTCGCTCTGGGCAACCGTCATCACTGTAAGCGTCTGGCCCGCCGTGGCCTTAGTGGTTTCCTGGCAACTCACCATCGGCGGTGGGTTCTCCCAGTGGTTCTTGGGGGCCGCGACCGCAACCCTGTTTTTCGTCTGCCTGCGCGGGCGGATCGGCTGGGCCTGGGTTGGTTTCGCGCTTGTCGCGGTCGTCACCCTGATCTGGGGTGCCACCACCACAATCGGTATCGGCACGGCCGCGCTGCTCATGGCCAAACAGTTTCCGATTCTCGTCGCGGGAACACTGTTCGCTCTCGGACTGCGGCGAACGGGCGCCAGCATCCAACACCTGACTGCCGAGGCATCAGCGCGCGCAGCGACCGAGGCGGCGGATGTCGCGGCAACCGCAGAGCGAGGCCGGCGGCTTGCCGAGCTGGACGCCTTCGCCACCCCACTCCTGTCGCTCTTGGTGAGCGGAGCGCAGCTTACGGACGGCGACCGTCGGGAGTTCGCCGTTGCCGAAGCCGAGCTTCGGGACGGGCTGAGGGCGCGCAGCCTTGCCGTCGCTCCGGTCATCGTGGCTGCGCGCGGGGCTCGGCGACGTGGCGTAGACGTAGTTTTACTAGACGATAGTGACCCGGCAAGGGTGGACGCTCGTGATCTCGAGAATGTAGTTGCCCAACTGTGCACGGCCCTAGATTCCGCAGTGGACGGTCGCGTCGTTGCGCGACTGCTTCCGCCAGGTCGCGAAGCGGTCGCGACATTGCTCGTGGAAAGCGGGGACACCTCACATACGCTGGAGATCGGCGTCCTAGGAAACGACATTCGGCCCGCCGGGTGAACCGACGGGCCGAACATCACTCTGGGGTACTTAGTTGTACGTACCGGGCGAGAAGTCCTCTGACGAATTGAAGCTGTCGAGGTCAATGAAGCTGAGGTCAGCCTCGGTGAAGGTCGAGTCATCCGTGAAGATGCGGTTCGGGTAGCGCTCCGCCTTTGCTTCCTCGGTTGCCTCGACAGACACATCGCGGTAGCGCGGCAGACCCGTGCCTGCCGGGATGAGCTTTCCGATGATGACGTTCTCCTTGAGGCCCATCAGCGGGTCGGACTTGCCCTCCATGGCGGCCTGCGTGAGAACACGCGTGGTCTCCTGGAATGACGCGGCCGACAGCCACGACTCGGTTGCCAGCGACGCCTTGGTGATACCCATGACCTCCTGACGAGCCGAAGCGGTCTGCTTGCCCTCGGTGAGCGCCGCGCGGTTCAGCTCGTTGTACTTGAGCCGGTCGACGAGCTCGCCAGGCAGAAGCCCGGTGTCACCGTGGTCGACAACCGTGACCTTGCGCAGCATCTGCCGCACTATGACCTCGATGTGCTTGTCGTGAATCGGAACACCCTGCGAGCGGTATACGCCCTGAACGCCATCGACGATCTCGAGCTGCACGGCGCGAACACCCTTGACTCGAAGAACTTCCTTCGGGTCAACGTTTCCGACGTGGAACTTCTGGCCGAGTTCGACGTGCTGACCATCCTCGATGAGCAGAGTCGCGCGACGAAGCACCGGGTAGGCGATCGGCTCATCACCGTTGTCGGGGGTCAGGATGATGCGGCGAGCGCGATCCGTGTCCTCAATGGTGACGCGGCCAGCGGCCTCGGCGATCGGGGACGCACCCTTCGGGGTGCGCGCCTCGAACAGCTCTGTGACACGGGGCAGACCCTGCGTGATGTCATCGGCGGATGCGACACCACCGGTGTGGAAGGTACGCATCGTCAACTGGGTTCCGGGCTCACCGATCGACTGGGCCGCGATAATACCGACGGCCTCACCGATGTCGACCAGCAGGCCGGTCGCGAGCGAACGGCCGTAGCAGACCGCGCACACACCGACAGCCGACTCACACGTGAGCACCGAACGCACCTTGACCTGCTCGACGCCTGCCGTGATGAGCAGATCGATGAGCACGTCGCCGATGTCGCTTCCGGCGGCGGCAACGACCTTGCCCTTGGCGTCGAGGGCGTCTTCGGCAAGGCTGCGCGCGTAGACCGAGTTCTCGACGTTCACGTCACGAACCAGTGCGCCGTCGGCGCCCTTCGCCGCGATTGTCAGGTCGAGACCCTTCGACGTGCCACAGTCATCCTCACGGATGATGACATCCTGCGAGACATCCACTAGACGACGCGTGAGGTAGCCCGAGTCGGCGGTGCGCAGCGCGGTGTCGGCGAGGCCCTTGCGAGCACCGTGAGTCGAGATGAAGTACTCGGCCACGGTCAGGCCCTCCTTGTAGGAGTGCACGATCGGGCGCGGAATGATCTCACCCTTCGGGTTCGACACGAGACCACGCATACCGGCGATCTGACGCACCTGCATCCAGTTGCCCCGAGCACCCGACGACACCATGCGATTGATGTTGTTGTCGGAGGCGAAGTTTTCCTGCATCGCGGTTGCCACCTCGGCGGTCGCCTTGTTCCAGATCTCGATGAGCTCCTGACGACGCTCAGCGTCGGTCGTGAGTCCCTGATCGAACTGGTCCTGCACCTTGGCTGCCTGCTTCTCGTAACCGGCAATGATCGCCGGCTTCGAGGGCGGAGTCACGATGTCGCTCAGCGCGACGGTGACACCGGACCGGGTCGCCCAGTGGAAGCCAGCGTCCTTGATGCGGTCAAGAGCAGCAGCAACCTCCACCTTCGGATACCGCTCGGCGAGGTCGTTGACGATCGCCGAGATCTGGCTCTTGTCTGCAACTGCCTCGATGTAGGGGTAGTCCGCAGGCAACGTCTCGTTGAAGAGCGCGCGACCTAGGGTGGTCTCCATCAGAACGGTCTTGCCCTGAACGAAGCCCTCGGGGGCATCCCCGTCGGCGAAGTACACGTTCTCGAGCCGGATGCGCACCTTGGCGTTGAGGTCGAGGGTGTGCTGGTCGTGAGCGAGGATCGCCTCGGCCACTGACGAGAACGCCCGACCCTCACCCGTCGCGCCCTCGGTGAGGGTAGTGAGGTGGTGCAAACCGATGATCATGTCCTGGGTGGGCAGGGTCACCGGGCGGCCGTCGGACGGCTTCAGGATGTTGTTGCTTGCGAGCATGAGCACTCGGGCCTCAGCCTGCGCCTCGACCGAGAGCGGCAGGTGCACTGCCATCTGGTCACCGTCGAAGTCGGCATTGAACGCCGCACACACGAGCGGGTGGAGCTGGATGGCCTTGCCCTCGACCAGCTGAGGCTCGAAGGCCTGAATGCCGAGGCGGTGAAGTGTCGGTGCGCGGTTCAGCAGCACGGGGCGCTCGCGGATGATCTCCTCGAGCACATCCCAGACCTGGCCGCGCGACCGCTCGACCATGCGCTTGGCACTCTTGATGTTCTGCGCGTGGCTCAGGTCGATGAGGCGCTTGATCACGAACGGCTTGAACAACTCGAGGGCCATCTGCTTGGGCAGACCACACTGGTGGAGCTTGAGCTGCGGGCCCACGATGATTACCGAACGGCCCGAGTAGTCGACGCGCTTGCCGAGCAGGTTCTGGCGGAAGCGACCCTGCTTGCCCTTGAGCATGTCGCTCAGGGACTTAAGGGCGCGGTTGCCGGTACCGGTGACGGGGCGACCACGGCGACCGTTGTCGAAGAGCGCGTCAACGGCCTCCTGGAGCATGCGCTTCTCGTTGTTGACGATGATCTCGGGGGCGCCGAGATCGAGCAGACGACGCAGGCGGTTGTTGCGGTTGATCACACGACGGTAGAGGTCGTTGAGGTCAGAGGTCGCGAAACGGCCACCGTCGAGCTGCACCATCGGGCGAAGCTCCGGCGGGATAACCGGCACAACCTCGAGCACCATGGCGGCCGGCGAGTTGCCAGTCTGCAGGAATGAGTTGACGACCCGGAGGCGCTTGATCGCGCGGATCTTCTTCTGGCCCTTGCCGTTGGCGATCTGGTCGTGCAGGTCAAGGCTCTCGGCCTCGAGGTCGAACGCTTGGAGGCGCTTCTGAATAGCCTCCGCGCCCATGAACGCCTCGAAGTACATTCCGAAGCGATCCTGGAGCTCCTGGAAGACCGAGTCCTCGGGCTTCAGGTCGCCTACCTTGAGGTTGCGGAAGTCATCCCACACGCGCTCAAGCTGGGCGATCTGCTCGTCGAAGCTCTTGCGGGCCTGCGACATCTCCTTCTCAGCACCATCCTTGACGCGGCGCTTCTGATCACTCTTGGCGCCCTCGGCCTCAAGGGCAGCGAGGTCTTCCTCGAGCTTCGTCAGGCGCTCCGCGATGCGGGCATCCCGTTGTCCCTCAAGCGTCTTGATCTCGAGACGAATCTCGTTCTCTAGGCCGGGAAGGTCGGAGTGACGACCGTCTTCATCAACAGAGATGATCATGTAAGCGGCGAAGTAGATGACCTTCTCGAGGTCCTTCGGTGCCATGTCGAGCAGGTACCCGAGACGGCTCGGAACACCCTTGAAGTACCAGATGTGCGTGACCGGGGCGGCGAGCTCAATGTGGCCCATGCGCTCACGGCGCACGGAGGACTTGGTGACCTCCACGCCACAGCGCTCGCACACGATGCCCTTGAACCGCACTCGCTTGTACTTGCCGCATGAGCACTCCCAGTCACGGGAGGGTCCGAAGATCTGCTCTCCGAAGAGGCCATCCTTCTCAGGCTTCAGGGTGCGGTAGTTGATGGTTTCGGGCTTCTTGACCTCACCGTGCGACCAACGACGGATGTCGTCAGCGGTAGCAAGACCGATCTTGATTTCGTCAAACGCGTGAACGTCGAGCAATTTGTCTTCTCTCTTCGAAACTGTGAAAAGTCGTGTAGGTGAGGGCTAGATTTCGTCGATTGACGACGACTCGAACCGTGTAGAGATGTTGATTCCGAGTTCCTCCGCTGCGCGGAACACCTCGTCATCCGTGTCGCGCAGGTTGACAACCGAGCCGTCAGCCGAGAGCACCTCGACGTTCAGACACAGCGACTGCATCTCCTTGATGAGCACCTTGAAGCTCTCAGGGATACCGGGCTCCTGAATGTTCTCGCCCTTGACGATCGCCTCGTAGACCTTTACCCGGCCGAGGATGTCGTCTGACTTGATCGTGAGCAACTCCTGAAGTGCGTACGCGGCACCGTATGCCTCGAGCGCCCACACCTCCATCTCACCGAAGCGCTGACCACCGAACTGTGCCTTACCACCCAAAGGCTGCTGGGTGATCATCGAGTACGGACCCGTCGAGCGAGCGTGGATCTTGTCATCAACCAGGTGGTGCAGCTTGAGGATGTACATGTAACCGACCGAGACCGGCGCGGGGAACGGCTCACCCGAGCGACCGTCGAACAGGCGGGTCTTGCCGGTGGAGTCCACCATGCGGTCACCGTCGCGCGTCTTCAGCGTCGAGTCGAGCAGACCTGCGATCTCCTCCTCAAGCGCGCCGTCGAACACCGGCGTGGCCACCTTCGTGCCGGGGGATGCGGTGCGAGCCGCATCAGGAAGAGTTGCTGCCCACTTCGGGGTGCCCTCGACCTCCCAGCCCTGCTTAGCAACCCAGCCGAGGTGAGTCTCCAGCACCTGACCGAAGTTCATGCGGCCGGGGATACCGAGCGGGTTCAGGATGACGTCGACCGGAGTTCCGTCAGCGAGGAACGGCATGTCCTCGACCGGCAGGATCTTCGCGATGACACCCTTGTTGCCGTGGCGGCCGGCGAGCTTGTCGCCCTCGGTGATCTTGCGCTTCTGTGCAATGTAGACCACCACGCGTTGGTTGACACCCGAGCCGAGTTCGTCATCGTTGTCGGCGTTGAACTCCTTGACTGCGATGATCGTGCCCTCTTCACCGTGCGGAACCTTCAGAGAGGTGTCGCGAACCTCGCGGCTCTTCTCGTTGAAGATTGCACGCAGCAGGCGCTCCTCGGCAGAAAGCTCGGTCTCGCCCTTGGGCGTTACCTTGCCGACGAGGATGTCGCCGGGGCGAACCTCTGCACCAATGCGGATGATGCCTCGCTCATCGAGATCGGCGAGCAACTCGGGGCTGACGTTGGGGAGGTCACGGGTGATCTCCTCCTTGCCGAGCTTCGTGTCGCGAGCGTCAACTTCGTACTCCTCGATGTGGATCGACGAGAGGATGTCATCCTTCACCAAGTTCTGGCTGAGGATTATCGCGTCTTCGAAGTTGTGACCCTCCCACGGCATGAACGCCACGAGTAGGTTCTTGCCGAGTGCGAGCTCGCCGTTCTCGGTGGCTGGCCCGTCGGCGAGCACCTGGCCCACCTCGACCCGGTCGCCGGCACTGACGATCACGCGGTTGTTGTAGCTCGTGCCCTGGTTGGAGCGGTCGAACTTGCGCAGGAAGTAGTCTTGCGTGCCGCCCTCGTCGAGTTGCACGATCACGACATCTGCGGAGACCTCACTAACAACACCGGCCTTGTCGGCGGTGATGACGTCGCCGGCATCGATAGCCGCGAAGCCCTCCATACCGGTACCCACAAGCGGGCTCTCGCTGCGCAGCAGCGGGACCGCTTGACGCTGCATGTTCGCGCCCATGAGTGCGCGGTTCGCGTCATCGTGCTCGAGGAACGGAATGAGCGACGTCGCGACCGACACCATCTGGCGGGGCGAGACATCCATGTAGCCGATCTGCTCGGTCGGGATGAGGTCGACCTCGCCGCCCTTCTTGCGGGCGAGCACTCGGGGCTCGGCGAAGTGCGAGTCGGAGGTCAACGGCGCGTTGGCCTGAGCCACGACGTAGTCGTCTTCTTCGCTTGCGGTGAGGTAGTCGATCTTGTCGGTGACCTTGCCGTTGACGACGCGACGGTACGGGGTCTCGATGAAGCCGAACGCGTTGATGCGCGCGAATGACGCGAGCGAACCGATGAGGCCGATGTTCGGGCCTTCCGGGGTCTCGATCGGGCACATGCGGCCGTAGTGCGACGGGTGAACGTCACGAACCTCGACGCCGGCGCGCTCACGGCTCAGACCACCTGGGCCGAGTGCCGAGAGTCGGCGCTTGTGGGTGAGACCCGCGAGCGGGTTGTTCTGGTCCATGAACTGGCTGAGCTGCGATGTTCCGAAGAACTCCTTTATCGCGGCGACGACGGGACGCACGTTGATGAGCGTCTGCGGCGTGATGGCCTCGATGTCCTGCGTGGTCATGCGCTCGCGAACGACGCGCTCCATGCGGGAGAGTCCGGTGCGAACCTGATTCTGGATGAGCTCACCGACCGCGCGGATGCGACGGTTGCCGAAGTGGTCAATGTCGTCTACGTCGAGACGGACATCCACCTTCTTGCCGTCACGAACGCCCTTGATGGTCGAGAAGGTGTTGTCATGTACCGTCACGTAGCTCGACGAGGAATCGTGCAGCGCGACGAGATACTTGATCGTTGCGATGATGTCTTCGATCGTGAGCACCGACTGCTTGATGTCGGTGTCGAGGCCCAGCTTGCGGTTGATCTTGTAGCGACCCACCTTGGCGAGGTCATAGCGCTTCGAATTGAAGTAGAAGTTGTCGAGGAGGGCGCGGGCAGCCTCGGCGGCAACCTGCTCTCCCGGACGCAGCTTGCGGTAGATGTCCTTCAGGGCCTCTTCCTTGGTAAGGATGGAGTCCTTTTCCAGCGTGAGCTCGATCGACGGGAAGCCCTTGAACTCCTCGAGGATCTGCTCGCTCGTCAGTCCAAGCGCCTTGAGGAACACCGTGACGGACTGCTTGCGCTTGCGGTCGATGCGCACGCCGACCTGATCGCGCTTGTCGATCTCGAACTCGAGCCAAGCACCACGGCTCGGGATGATGCGTGCCGAGTAGATGTCTTTGTCGCTCAGCTTCTCGGGGGTGCGGTCGAAATAGACACCGGGGGAACGTACGAGCTGGGACACGACGACACGCTCAGTGCCGTTGATGATGAAGGTGCCCTTCTCCGTCATGAGCGGGAAGTCACCCATGAACACCGTCTGGGTCTTGATCTCACCCGTGAGGTGGTTCATGAACTCAGCGTTTACGTACAGCGGGGCGGCAAACGTCTTGCCGCGCTCCTTGCACTCATCGATCGTGTACTTCGGGTCTTCGAGCTCAGGGTCGGTGAACGAGAGCTGCATCGTTTCGCCGAGGTCTTCGATCGGCGAGATCTCCTCGAAGATCTCATCGAGACCGCTGCGCGACGGGAGGTCGGTGCGGCCGGCAGCAACGCCATCGGCGACCCGCTGCTTCCAGATGTCGTTGCCGACGAGCCAGTCAAAACTCTCCGTCTGCAGGGCGAGCAGGTCGGGAACGGTCAGATTGTCTGTAATCTTGGCGAAGGAAAGCCGGGATGCGTTCCGACCATTCTTCGGGGACTTCTTTGATGAACCAGCGGTGGACGCAGAACGCGCAGCAGCCAAGGAAATAACCTCCGTGGACCGGTTAGGGCCCTCATGTCAAACGAATGACGGTCGGCAATGAAATGCTCACCAGAACCCAAGGAAGATCTTCCCCGCCGCTATACTCGGGGCGCGCCAGCTGTCCACAATATGACGGCATGGGTGTATGGGAGCGCAAAGAACAACTATAGGACCGTTTGTCGTCTCGACGCAAGTTGTTTCTTGACCAAACTCGAAATCTCAGGTGTACGTCGCCCTAGCGCACGTCAACGATCGCTGCGCGCATCAGCTCGATCCGTTTGATCACCTTCTGAACTGCCCCTGCCGACATACCCAGTCCGGCGAGCGCTGCGGCCAGATGGTCGACTGATGAACTGTATGCGGCATCCGTAATTCGCAGGCCGGCGTGGGCGTTGCGCATACTCCGCCCGCTGTACAGTTCCGGACCACCGAGGCCCACCGCGAGGAACGCCCGCTGGTGGTGTTTGAGCTGGCTAAGGTCCGCGCCGCGAAACCAGGGTTCGAGCGTTTCGTCCGCCAGCATTCGCTCGTAGAAGTCGTCGACGGCCTTGACCATGCCCTGATCTCCGCCGATCTGCTCGAACAGCGACATAGGAGAATTCCTCTCAGATCCCGGGCTGGTTTGAGTGTACCGACCGGTTCACTGCTGACAAAATCTCTTCTTCGAGCACGGCCGCTAGTGCGCAGAGTCGCGCTTCTTGACCGCCAGGCCCGCGAAGGCCTCCCAAATCAGCCGGTGCGCAACGTTAACGGTTAGGTCAGCATGGTCATAGGCGGGAGCCACCTCCATGACATCGAAGGCCACAACGTCTGTCTCGAGAACCAGCCGGCGGATGATTCGCAAGAGGTCGATCGGCGCGAAGCCGCCGGGTTCGGGTGTGCCGGTGGCGGGCGCGAACCCGGGGTCGAGCACATCGATGTCGATTGAGATGTAGGTCTTGTCGCCACGCTGCTTGGCGGCAGCAACAAGGTCTTCTAGCACCGCCTTGGTGCCACGCTCCCAGAACTCCTGCATCATGAAGTGCCGCAGGCCGTTCTCGCGCATCCACTGCTGATCCTCCTCGCCGGGCCAATACCCGCGTAGCCCCACCTGAATGAACCGATCTCCCGGTATAGCCCCCGACTCGATCAGTCGGCGCATGGGCGTTCCGTGGCTGGCGAGATTGCCTTCAAGAATGTTGGCGGTGTCGGCGTGCGCGTCGAAGTGAATCATCGTGACGTTGCCGAAACCGTGGTGTTCCGCGACTGCGGTCGCCGCGGGCCAAGTGATCGAGTGGTCACCGCCAATCACGAACGGGATGATTCCTCGGCTCGCAACCTCGGCCACCCGCTCGTGAATGGCGGCGCGTGAAAGTTCCCACATGCCGTGGCTGGTTATGGCGTCTCCGTAGTCGACCACGTCGAGGTGGTCGAAGATCTCGATACCAAGGTCGAGGTGATAGGTGCCGGGATCGTAGGCGCTCGCGCGGAGCGCCCGGGGGCCAAACCGAGCGCCAGGTCGGTTTGTTGTGGAGTCATCCCACGGAGCACCGATCACTGCCACATCGGGTCTCCACTCGTCGAGTTGTTGCGGCTCGGTAAGTAGGGGACGCATTCCAAAAGTGGCCGGACCCTGATACGAGGGCGCATCGAGCTGGGCGCGGAGGCCCGGTGGAACGTGACGTTGTGGCTCTGACATGCTCGATGATACGACGCCGACTGAATTGCTCAGGGCCTCCACGCCGAGTTGTGCCCGAGTGTGGCAGGGTCAAGGGGTGACTGCACCCGCAACCCGCACGCTGGCGCTGAGTGGCCTGACGGCTGAGATTGCCGCCGACCGCTGGGTGCCGGGATCATTCACGCTGACTGTTGACGGCACACCCCAGTCCCACGTCAACCTGACCGACCCCACGCAGCTCTTCTTCGAGTACGTGCAGCGCATGGGCCACGTTATCGACCAACTCGGGATGCCCGGCGAACCCATCACTG
Organism: Leifsonia sp.; assembly: GCA_031413035.1. Lineage (GTDB taxonomy): Bacteria > Actinomycetota > Actinomycetes > Actinomycetales > Microbacteriaceae > Rhodoglobus. Next base: position 21,239 of record JANOED010000359.1, read on the forward strand.
CGGTGCACCTCGGTGCGGGCGCGCTCACCCTCCCGCGCTACATCGAGGCGACCCGGCCGGGATCGCGGCAGCAGGTCGTCGAGTTGGAATCTGACCTCGTCGACTTCGTGCGCGCAGAACTGCCGTGGTCGGCGAGGGCGTCGATCCGGGTACGACATGGCGACGCTCGTGAGGTGCTCGAGAAGCTTCCCCGTGGCCTCACTGGCTCGGTCGACCTTCTCGTGGTCGACGTGTTCTCCGGGGCACGAACGCCGGCGCACGTGACTAGCATCGAGTTCTACACGCGAGCCGTCGAGCTGCTAGCGCCACGGGGCATCCTGCTCGCCAACATCGCTGACGGGCCCGGCCTGACGTTCGCTCGCGGACAGGCGGCGACCTTGCGCTCGGCGATAGGCAATGTTGCCGCGCTCGCGGAGACCCAGATTCTCAAGGGCCGTCGCTTCGGCAACATCGTGTTGGTCGGCTCTGCCGCGCCCCTTCCCTTCGACTGGATGCCGCGCCTTCTCGCTGCGGGTCCGCACCCATCGAAGGTCGTTGCGGGTGCCGAACTGATCCAGTTCATCGCGGACGCCCCAGTCGTAACGGACTCCACGGCAGTGCCCAGCCCACCGCCATCGAAGAACATCTTCCAGATGAGACCCGGCGCTGGCTGAGTCGGCCAACTTCTCGGCAATTCCTCGGGTCTGTGTGATGGGCTTACCCCATGCGCCTCCTTGCCGCCACCGTCGCGGTGCTACTCATGGCAGGGTGCGCTGCGCAAGAATCCACTACCGCGTTATCCGCGGGCTCCCCCAGCGCCGACAAGAGTCCGTCTCCCACTGCCACTGTGGAGCCGGTGGTCGAGGCGAAGTATGTACAGCCATCGGGGGACGCGACAGTTATCGCGACCGGACTGAGCGCACCCTGGTCCATGGTCCGGCTGCGCAGCGGCTCCACCCTGATCAGTGAACGAGACTCTGGGGTCATCAAAGAACTCACGGCCGGTGGCACCTTCCGCGACATCGGCACCGTTCCCGATGTTGCGCGGGGCGGCGAAGGGGGATTGCTCGGTTTGGCGTACGCACGTGCGGGCAACTCGCTGTACGCGTACCTCACCACCGCGGACGACAACCGAATCGTTCGATTTGAGCTTCTCGGTGACCCGGGAAGCTATCGCCTGGGTGAGGGCACCCCGATTCTCACGGGACTCGCTAGCGCCGAGAACCACAACGGCGGGCGGATCAAGATCGGACCCGACGGGTTGCTCTACGCGACCGTCGGCGACGCCTCTCAGCCATGGATCTCGCAGGACCTCAACTCGTACAACGGCAAGATACTGAGGATGGAACTCGACGGTTCGGTTCCTTCCGACAACCCCTTCCCTGATTCGCTTGTGTACTCACTCGGCCATCGCAATCCGCAGGGGCTCGCGTGGGACGACAGCGGGCAGCTCTGGGCGGCTGAGTTCGGGCAGAACACCTGGGACGAGCTCAACCTCATTCTGCCGGGAGGCAATTACGGCTGGCCTGTTGTTGAGGGAGCGGCCGGCGACCCAGGGTTCATCGACCCCAGCTATGTCTGGCCAACGGATGCGGCGAGCCCCAGCGGGTTGGCGTACACGACCGGGACCCTGTTTCTCGCGGCGCTTCGCGGCCAACGGCTCTGGACGATCTATCCCGACACCGGGTCGACGGCCGAGTGGTACACCGGCACATATGGTCGCCTGCGCGACGTGATCCCCGGACCGGGCGACACGGTCTGGGTTCTGACCAACAACACCGACGGTCGCGGAAGCCCGCGCGCCGGGGACGACCAGATTCTCCAGATCAGCCTCATCCCCCTCGATTAGCAAAGACCTCGACTAGCCTCAACGCGTGGCTGATCTCGATCGTGTTCGCACCTGGGCGAACGCCCTCATCGCGCTGCACCTCGATGCCAGCTGGAGCTTCGGGTTCGACAACGCGAAGACACGAGCCGGCCTCTGCAACTACACGGCAAAGCGCATCTCCGTATCGCGTCACCTGGCTGGCCGATACGAGGACGACGAGATTCACCAAGTGCTTCTGCACGAGGTCGCGCACGCGATCGCGGGAACCCGCGCGGGGCACGGTCCTCGCTGGCGTTCCGTCGCGGCCGATCTCGGCTACGAGGGATCCCGCCTGCACGGCGGCGCGATCGCGAGTGATCTCGCGCCGTGGGTCGGCACCTGCCCGGCGGGCCACGAGCACTTCAGGTACCGCCGTCCGGCGCGCACGTTGGCTTGCGGGAAGTGCTCGAGCCGGTTCGATACCGCGAACGTGATTCGGTGGGTTAGGCGGTAAAGCGCGCGGCGAAGGCCGCCGCGACGTTCTTCCAGTGGCCCAACATCATGCGGCGTTCTTCGCGGTTGGCAAGCCGGTCGTGGTGGATTCCGATAGTGGTTCCGGATGCCGCCACCTTCACCGTCACCTGAAGTGTCGAGTCGTGCGGCCAATCGTCGGGCTGCCAACTCAGGCGCACGCGTAGGCCATCCGTGTAGCTGCGGATTACCCCCCGGACCCCGTCGGCCGTCTCGTAGGCGGCCCCCTTCTCGGTGGGCAACGTCGAGAGGTCGCCGAGCCAGACGGGTAGGCCTTCGCCGATCAGGTACCGCCAGACCTCGCCGAGTGGCGCCGGGACGGTCGTACGAACCCCGACCTCCCACCCGGCATCCTTGGTCAGGCCTGTGGTGTCGCTCGAATCTGCACTCGATGTCGCCATGTAACCGACCATAATGGTTACGTGACCAATCGACCAACAGGGCAATGGTTCGAAACCCGCGACGGCCACCGATGGTGGTTCGACTCCGGCGCGCTCAGTGTCGACTTCGCCTACACCGGCGCGATGGGCGACAACCCCGCGTGGGAGCGGATGGGGGGAGCCGATGAACTTGCGGCCTGGCTCCACGAACGGTTCGAGGATGTCGACGGGACCGTGAGCGAGGGCGACCTGCGGGACGCGCTGGCCTTGCGGAGTGCCATTGCTTCTGCCGTGGCATCCGTCGGCCACGGGCAGGATGTCTCCCCTGAGGCAATTGACGTGATCAACCTGTTTGCGGCCACGCCCGACATACCCCCGTCACTCGCGGGCGGCACCCGCCAGGCCGGACGCACGCACGCCCGCGCCGGGCAGGCGCTGTCTGAGCTCGCCCGCGAGACGGTCGCCCTGCTCACCGACGGCCGCGAACGGTTTCGCGAGTGCGCAGCCGATGATTGCGCACTCGTGTTCTACGACGAGTCGCGCTCGAACAACCGTCGCTGGTGTTCGATGCAGCGTTGCGGCAATCGCGCGAAGGTTCGCGCGTTTCGTGCACGCAGCTAGCCGAGCGTTACTCGACGACGGCGTTACTCGACGACGCTGACTTCTTTCCAGAAGGCGACGTAGTTCGAGAAGTCCTTGCCCACGCGGTCGACCGAGCCCGCCATGGGCTGGGGGTAGCTCCAGGCGCGGTCTGCCAGTACCTCATCACCGGACTTCACCGAGAAGTACTGGGCCTCGCCCTTCCATGAACAGGTGTACGGCGTTGCGGTTGACACCAGAAACTCGCTGTTGACGCTGGCCGGCGGGAAGTACCAGTTGCCCTCGATCTTGATGAGGTCTTCGGTGGGGGCTTCCGCAATAACGGTGTCGCCGAGCAGTGCTTTCATGGATGTCCTCCAGTAGTGGGTGGTCGTTCACCGGGCACAACCCGGCGAGGGCGAAACGAATTCCCGTTTCGGGCGCAGAATGTCTCCATGCGCGTTCTTCTCAAGCTGACTCTTGATTGCACCCCGGATGCCGCCTGGCGAGCGATCCGCAACCCCGAGGTCTTTGCGGCTGTCTCCGCCCCACTCACGACCTTCACCTCGCTGGAGCCCGGCGGCTTCCCGGAGAGTTGGAGCGAGGGCGACCACCCTGTCCAGGTGAAGGCGCTTGGGCTAGTGCCAATCGGTGAACAGGTGATCGGCATCTCGTTCCCCGCCGCACCCGACGCAGACAAAGACGGTGTGCGCATAATGCGCGACACCGGGCGTGGGCTCAGCGGCCCGCTGGCGTTGGTCACGCGGTGGGAGCACACGATGGCCGTGTCATCCGCGCCGGGTGGACGCACCCGTTATCGCGACCGGCTGGTCTTCGAGGCAGGCCCGATCACGGTGCTGCTGTGGCCCGTCTACTGGGCGTTCTGGCAGTGGCGCGCAATCGGAATGCGGCGGCTCGCCCCCGGGTGGGAGC
>JANOED010000360.1:0-1822 GCA_031413035.1 Leifsonia sp.
GACCAGGTGACCCATCCCGCGGATGATCGCCACCGGCAACCCGTTCGCCTTACCCTTGACGAGCTCGGCAGCGCCCGCCAACTCGTCGGCGGTGGCGGCGATCGTGGCATCCAGTCGTCGGCCAGACGCGTCGGTTGTGCCGCGCAGATCATCGAGCACGCGGATGCCCGCCGCCCCGATCGCGACGTCCGTCTGTCCCTCCCGCCACGGTCGGCCAAGGGTGTCGGTGATCAGCACCCCTACCTCATGACCGAAGCGCTCCCGCAACTCAGCGGCGATCTTGCGCGCGCTGGCGTCGGGATCCACGGGCAACAACAACACCACTCCATCAGGCGTGTTGCTGGCATCGACGCCCGCTGCGGCAGCAATAATTCCCAGTCGGTTCTCGACAATGCGCGTGATGCCTCCCGGGTGCGCCTTCGTCGCCACCACGCGCACCGTCTCGGCAGTGATCGCGTCCTCGCGGTCGGCGCCCGCGACCTGCCGGCCCTCCGCCTTGCTCACGATCTTTGAGGTGACCACGACAATGTCGCCATCCTCAAGGATGTCGACCAGCGCATCCCCGAGCATCACCGGCAGGTCGTCCCCCGCGACAAACTCCGGCAGGTCGCCGACGGCGAACACGGTGAGCATCATCCGCCCAGTTTACGAGCCGGGGTGTTGTCAGCGGTCGCTAGCGACCCTTGTGCACCGTGCGCTTCTTCACCGAGCCATCGGGGGCGTAGTAGGTCCACTCGCCGGTCTTCACACCTCGGTCGAACTCGCCCTCGTCGATGAGCACGCCGGCGGCGCTCCAGCGCTGCCAGAATCCGTGCTTCCGGTCGTCGACGAAGCCCCCCTTTTGGAGGAGTCCGCCGGTCGAGCGATACCAGGTGGCCGGGCCGACGAGCGCGCCGTCTACGTACTCCGACTCTGAGCGCACGCGACCGTCGGCGAAGGTGTGCACCCAGCGCCCCTGTCGTGCGCCGTCGACATACTCCCCCGACATCGTGCCGCCATGCGGGTCGGGCTCCTGCCAAGTGTCGGTCTTGCGGCCGGCCGAGTCGAGTTCGTTCACACCGAAGAAACTACCCCTGCATCGCCCCGATGATCACGCCCATCAGCGTGAACGCGACGATGTTGTATGACGCGTTGATCGCGAACAGGCGCAGTGAGCGGCGTTCGAACAGGTAGTTGATTCCGAACGCCGCGGCGACGAAGGTGAGGCCGGCGGCGAGACCCGCGAACGTGCCGAACGCGACCCCGCCCTTGCCGATGAATGCGGCGAGACTCGCCGCCATCACGAACGCGAGCAGGAACGAGCCGATGAAGATCCGTGGCGCGCCCGACTTCAGTTGCTCGTCAGTCACCCCTGCCGCCTTCTGCCACGGTTTGGCGAACAGCAGCGAGTACCAGAGCCCTCCGATGACGAAGGTTGAGACGGCGGCGAGCAGTACGGCGAGCCAGTTGATGCTGAGTTCCACGGGTACCTCCACAAGTTGGGACTCCAGTGTGGTGCACGCGGCCGACTTCGCGATTGTAGAAAATTGCCGGCCCGTTGCGGGCGTGGCGGCGCCCGGCGCAAGGCTCAGCTGGGCAACGAATCCATCGCCAGAAACGATGACGCCGACCCCGCGAACTCCCGCTTCGCGGCCAGATACTCGCGCGGAGTCATCCCGGTGCAGCGAGTGAACGCGCGGATGAAGTGTGGCTGGTCGTAGTAGCCCGCGGCCGCGCTCAGCTCTGACCACGTGGGAAACGGCGGCTCGTCGGGCACTTGGCCGAGGAAGCGGAAGTGGCGAACGACATCCGCGTAGCGTTTCGGTGTGATGCCGCAGCCGCG
>JANOED010000361.1:0-1607 GCA_031413035.1 Leifsonia sp.
CCCAACACCGTGCGTTACCGGCTCAAACGGGTTAGCGAGGTGATCGGCTGGGATGCGACGGGCGCTCGCGAAGCGCTGATCCTCCAATCGGCGCTCATCGTGGGGTCGATCGCGGATCCGGACGCGTCGAAACGCCGTTGAAGTAACAAGGGTTCGGGCGGTTCTTCGTAGAAGTACGACACCCTAGGCCCTCGAGAGATTGGCAGAATAGGCAAGTGATCGTCATCGTCGCCCCCGGTCAGGGCTCCCAGACCTCCGGCTTCCTCGCCCCCTGGCTCGAACTTGATGGTACCCGGGAGCATCTCGCGGTCATCTCGGATTCGGTGGGCATCGACCTGATCGCGCACGGCACCGTCTCAGACGCTGACACGATCCGCGACACGCGCGTCGCGCAGCCGCTCATCGTCGCGGCGGGTCTCGTTACGCTCAGGGCACTGTTCGCCGACGGACGCCGCGAAAAAGTGGGCGGGGTCGCTGGCCACTCGGTAGGTGAGGTGACCGCGGCTGCGGCGGCGGGAATCCTAACCGAAACTGACGCTGTCAGCTTCGTACGCGAGCGTGGCAGCGCTATGGCAGACGCTGCAGCGCTCGAAGCGACCGGTATGTCTGCCGTGATTGGCGGGGACGAGTCCGAACTGCTCGCACGACTCGCCGAACTCGAACTCTCCCCTGCCAACTTTAATGGCGGCGGGCAGCTCGTCGTTGCGGGCTCCCTTCCCGCCCTCTCCGCGCTAGCCGAGAATCCGGTCGCAGGTACGCGGGTCATTCCCCTGCAAGTCGCCGGCGCGTTTCACACTCGCTACATGCAGCCCGCAGTTGCTCACCTCACCGAGTATGCGGCGAGGTTGCACCCGAGCGACCCAACACTACCGATCTGGACGAATCGCGACGGATCACGGATCTCCAGCGGTACCGAGTTCGTTGAGCTGCTCGTCGGACAAGTCTCTTCACCAGTACGGTGGGATGCGACGATGGATGCTCTCGCGGCGGCCGGAGTCAGCGGGATCATCGAACTCGCCCCGGCAGGCGCGCTTGTCGGGCTGGCCAAACGCGGCCTCAAGGGTGTTCCCGGTGTTGCGGTTAAAACTCCGGACGACCTGCAGGCGGCGTTCGACCTCATCGACGGGATCTCATGACCACCCTGAAGCAGTCGCACGGACCGCAGTTCACCCGCATCTACAGCTATGGCGCGGCTCGGGGCGACCTCGTGGTCGGCAACGAGGAACTGGTGGAGGCGATCGACTCGAGCGATGAGTGGATCCAGCAGCGCACGGGCATCATTACCCGAACACGTGCATCGGCGGGAACCGCTGCGGTTGACTTGGCGACCGAGGCCGCCCGGGAGGCGATCGCGAAGTCGGGGGTCGCACCCTCTTCGATCGACCTAGTAATCGTCGCGACAATCAGCAATGTTCAGCAGACCCCATCCATCGCAGCCGTGGTCGCTGATCGCGTCGGCGCGAACCCGGCGGCGGCGTACGACGAGAATGCGGCGTGCGCGGGCTTCAGTTACGGCGTCACTCAAGCCGACGCGCTCATCCGCCCGCGACATCGCGTGCTCCTGAATGCCGCGCGCAAAGTCGAGCATGTTGTCTTCGACCAGCGAG
>JANOED010000362.1:0-3895 GCA_031413035.1 Leifsonia sp.
CCCGCGCGCACGTCGGCGGCGAGCTCCACGGCAGTGGGGAGGGTCATTCGCTCACCCTATCGGGCACCACCGTCGTCGATCACGCGTTCAGCTCGTCGCGCCAGGCCAGCCACGGCCGAACCTTGCGGTCATCGTAGGCCGGACCCTCGATTCCCACCGTGAACAAGGTCACACCCAGCTCATGCAACGCATCCGCGTCGGTCAGGCTGTTGCCACGAGGCTCGTTCGAGATCTCGATCTCGGTGATATCGCGCCCGACTGCGTCACAGTGCTCTTGGAGGATGCCTAGCTTGCGGGGCAGGTCTGCCGCGCTCACGAAGTTGTGCCAGATATCGGCGTGCTGGGCTACCAGTCGTAGGGTCTTCTTCTCGCCCGCACCGCCGATCAGCACGGGGATGTCACGAGTCGGCGCGGGGTTCAGTTTCGCCCAGCGTGCTTCTATTCGGGGCAAGGCCTCGGCGAGGTCATCGAGGCGACTGCCCACCGTGCCGAACTCGTAGCCGTACTCGTCGTAGTCCTTCTCGAACCAGCCGGAACCGGTACCGAAGATGAAGCGGCCGACCCCGGTTGAACTGGCGCTGATGTGATCGATCGTGCGGGCCATGTCGGCCTGCAGGTCGGGGTTTCGGTAGCTGTTGCAGTTGACGAGCGCGCCGAACTCGACACGGCTCGTCAACTCTGCCCACGATGCGAGTTCGGTCCACGACTCGTAGTGCAGGCCGTCACGGTCGCCGTAGAGCGGGTAGAAGTGATCCCAGTTGAAGAGGATGTCGACGCCCATGTCTTCATACCGGCGCACCGCATCCCGAATCTCGGGGTAGAGGGCGTGCTGCGGCTGGAGCTGGACACCGATGCGAACGGGGCGAGAAGAGGTCATGCCTCCACGCTACCCGCCGGGCAGGAGCGCCCCTAGCGGCCGAGGAACTTCTGCAGGCTGGCGAGTTCTTCTTCGCTCGGCCCGCCCGGCTTGGTGCCTAGGCCGAAGCCCGATCCCATTGCCGCCGGAGTCGTGCCGGCGCCCGCGGCGAGCGCGGCGTTCTCCGCCGCACGCTTGGCCGGGTTACCCGACCGCGACCCCTTTTTCTTGGGCTGCTGCTTCGCGGTGCCCCCGAACTTTTGGCCGGGCATCGGTCCCATCCCCGGGATCTGCGGGGTGCCGCCCTTGGCCACGGTCTTCATCATCTTGGCAGCCTGCTCGAAGCGATTGACGAGGGCATTGACCTCGGTGACGGTCGTGCCCGACCCCTTCGCGATGCGCACTCGACGCGATCCGTTGAGCACTTTGGGCTGGCGCCGCTCCGTGAGTGTCATCGACTGGATGATGGCCTCGGTTCGCGTGATCTCCGACTCATCGAAGTTGTCGAGTTGCTGGCGCATGCCCTTGGCGCCGGGCAGCATGCCGAGCATGTTCTTGATCGAACCCATGTTCTTGAGCTGCTGCATTTGCCCGAGGAAGTCTTCGAGAGTGAAGGTGTCGGTCGCGAACTTCTCCGCAACCTTCTTCGCCTCGTCTTCATCGAAGTTCTTCTGCGCCTGCTCAATAAGGGTGAGGATGTCACCGAGATCGAGGATCCGGCTGGCCATGCGGTCGGGGTAGAACGGTTCGAAGTCGTCCAGCGACTCGCCAGTGCTCGCGAACATGATCGGGCGGCCGGTGACACTCGCCACCGACAGCGCGGCACCGCCACGGGCATCCCCGTCGAGCTTCGACAGCACGACGCCGGTGAAGTCGACGCCCTCTTGGAAGGCGCGCGCGGTTGTCACCGCGTCTTGGCCGATCATCGCGTCGATGACGAACAGCACCTCGTCGGGGTCGACCGCCTTGCGGATGTCGGCTGCCTGCTTCATGAGCTCGGCGTCGACACCGAGGCGGCCTGCCGTATCGACGATGACTGTGTCGTACTGCTTACTCTTGGCGTGCTTGATCGCCTCTTTCGCGACCTTCACCGGGTCACCCTTGCCGTTGCCTGGCTCGGGTGCGAACACCGGAACGCCGGCCTGTTCACCCACGACCTGGAGCTGCGTGACGGCGTTGGGCCGCTGGAGGTCGGCCGCAACCAGCATCGGGGTGTGACCCTCAGACTTGAGCCACTTCGCGAGCTTGCCCGCGAGCGTCGTCTTGCCCGCACCCTGAAGACCGGCGAGCATGATTACCGTAGGCGGCTGCTTCGAGAACTGGATGCGCCGGGCCTGGCCACCGAGAATCGTCACGAGCTCGTCGTTGACGATCTGCACCACCTGCTGGGCTGGATTCAGAGCCTTGGATACCTCGTCACCGAGCGCGCGCTCGCGAACCCGACCCGTGAACTCCTTGACCACCTCAAGTGCGACGTCGGCATCGAGCAGGGCACGACGGATCTCGCGGACGGTTGCGTCGACATCCGCCGGGCTGAGCTTGCCCTTGCCGCGCAGATTCTTGAATGTGTCTGCGAGACGGTCAGTGAGGTTTCCGAAGATGGCCATGGTGTGAGCCAGTTTAACCGCTCCTCCCCCATAGGCCTCGCCGCAGGTTAGTTCACATCTCGACTTAGTGATACGAGCTAGCTAATCTAGCTAGATGGTACTCATGAACGTGCACCAGGCGAAGAGTCAACTCTCGAAACTCCTCGATGCTGCGGAGCGAGGCGAAGACGTATACGTCACCCGCCGAGGCAGCCGATTTCAGATCGTTCCAGCACCGGAAACGGCCCACGGCGACCTTTTCGGAATTCTGAGGCACGAGCTCACTCGCGGTGAACCCGACTACGAGGCGGCCGACCGAGCCCTCGATGAGATCGTGCACGAGTTCAATGAAGAACTGGAGAAGGAGCAGTGAGGCTGCTGCTCGACACCAATGCTCTCTATTGGCTCCTTACAGGCTCACCCCGATTGGGGCCGTTGACGCAACGCGCGCTAGTCGACGCGACACTCATCGTTTCTGACATCTGCCTGCTTGAACTCTCGATCAAGGTGTCGATAGGCAAGCTCGAAGCTCTCCCTAGCCTGCACGCTGTGGTCGACGGGCCAGGTTTCGAGCGCACTCGCATCGAACTGCGCTTTCTCAAGCAATTGGAAGGTCTGCCACTTCTTCATCGAGACCCTTTCGATCGCTTGCTCATCGCCCAAGCTCTCACCGACGGGCTGACAGTTGTTACCGCAGATCCGCGGTTCGCCCAGTACGGCGCCCATGTGATCGAGGCCCGAGAGTAGCGTGGCCTCATGCCCCTCATCGTGCCTTTCGCCGGCTCTAGCCCATCCATCGCCGACACCGCATGGGTTGCACCCAACGCCACGCTGATCGGCGAGGTCACCCTGCACGAACGATCGAGCGTCTACTACGGCACCGTCTTGCGAGCAGACGTCGCAGCCATTTCGCTCGGCGAGGGCAGCAACCTCCAAGACAACGTGACGGTGCACTGCGACCGCGGAGTGCCGACCGTCATCGGCGCGGGCGTGAGCGTCGGCCACGCCGCGACCCTGCACGGCTGCACCGTCGAAGACGACTGCCTCATCGGAATGGGCGCGACCGTGCTGAACGGGTCCGTGATCGGAACCGGTTCATTGGTGGCGGCGGGCACGGTCGTGCTGGAAGGCACCATTGTGCCTCCCGGGTCACTCGTCGCCGGGGTGCCCGGCAAGGTTCGGCGCGAGCTCACGGACGACGAACGGGCGGGCATCCGAGACAACGCTGGGCGCTATCTCGACTACACCGAGGCGCATCGCGCGGCGAACGCCTAGCTCGAACCCGCTAGCGAGTACCTACCTGCGAAGCATTCACCACCAGCACAAGCACGGCGATGAGGGGCAGAACCGCTACAACCAAAGTCGCAATTGAGATGACCATCGCGCGCTTCTTCACCAAGTTGAGGATGGAAAGCACGATTGACCCCACCACCGCGAGGGCAGCAGCGATGAA
>JANOED010000363.1:0-2447 GCA_031413035.1 Leifsonia sp.
CCGCCGACCGCTCGACAACGATCATCGCGGGCAATCAGGAGATACCGCTCGACTCGGCGTGGCAACCCGAGCACCCGTCGGGGCTGCCTGGCCCGGCCGAGCTGCTCGCCTCTGCCCTCGCCGGATGCCTCCTCAAGGGGCTTGAGCGGTCGCGCGCGATGATGCCGTTCGATTACGAGAGCGCGGAGGTGACCATCACGGCGCACCGCCAAGACGTGCCACCCAAGTTCACTGAGCTTGAGTACGAGATTCGCCTAGTCACGAGTGAGGATCACCGCCGTGTCGAATTGCTCCACCGCAATTTGACTCAATTCGGCACCATCACGAACACCCTGGCCGCGGCATGCGACGTGCACGGCGAGATCGTCGTGACGAGGCCCTAGGGCTTCTAACGCGCCTAACGATCCTCGGCGATGCGGTAGCCAACACCGCGCACGGTCTCGACTAGCCGGTCGCCCGCGCCGACACCAGCCTCGAGCTTGCGCCGAATGCGGGCAACCATCACCCGAGCCGCCGTCAGCGACGATGCCGAATCGGATGCCGCCAACCGCTCCAACTCGTCGAGGCTCACCAAGTGCCGGGGGCTCTCCAGGAGCCGCCGAAGCAGCGCGAATTCCCGCGGACTCAGGTGCACCTCGGAGCCCCTAACGGTCACGCGGTGAGCGTCGAGGTCCATCACCAGGTCTCCGACGATCAGTTGCTCAGGAGTGTCCTGAGCGAATCGGCGTAGCGCGTTCGCCAGATCGGTGCTGGCGAGCGGCAGTCCGATGATTCCCGAAGCACCCCGGTCCAGCGCTTCGACCGCGATCGCCGGCGCCCCGTCGCCGTCAGCGAGGGCCACCAGTACTGGGATGTCGCGGTGGGTGAGCGCATCGATGAGGGTCAGCGGGTCAATGTCTGCAACATCCGTCGGAACAATCACTAGGTGCGGAGTACTGTGCCCAATCGAGACAAGGATTGAGCTCCCATCGGGATACAACGAAAGCGCAATGCCCTGCTCTGCCAACTCGGAGACGACGGCATCGGCCGCCGAATTGGTAGGCGTCGATACGGTCACCACGCGACGCAACGTGGTCACGACCGTCTACCCGAAGCGGCCGGAGATGTAATCCTCCGTGCGCTGGTCGTTCGGGTGCTCGAAGATCTGCGTGGTCTTGCCATACTCGACCAGCACGCCCGTGCGGTCACCGGTGCCCTCATCGGCGAGAGCCGTGAAGAACGCGGTGCGGTCGGCAACCCGAGCAGCCTGCTGCATGTTGTGGGTCACGATCACGATCGTGAAGTCTTTGCGCAGCTCGTGCATGAGGTCTTCGATGCGGGTGGTTGCGATCGGGTCGAGCGCGGAACACGGCTCATCCATCAGGATCACGTCGGGCTTGACTGCGATCGTGCGGGCGATGCAGAGACGCTGTTGCTGTCCGCCCGAGAGGCCGTAGGCCGACTGCTTGAGCTTGTCTTTGACCTCGTCCCACAGCGCGGCCTTGGTGAGAGCTTCCTCAACCAGATCATCCATCTTCTCCACGCGCATGCCCGTGACCCGAGGACCGTAGGCGATGTTGTCGTAGATCGACTTGGGGAACGGGTTCGGCTTCTGGAAGACCATGCCGATGCGACGGCGAACCTCGATCGGGTCAACCTTCGGGCCGTACATGTCCTCGCCCTGGAAGAGCACTTGGCCCTCGACCCGAGCGCCGTCGACAAGGTCGTTCATGCGGTTGAGCGAACGCAGCAGCGTCGACTTGCCGCAGCCGGAGGGGCCGATCAGGGCCGTGATCTCGTTGAGGCCGAACTTGAGGTCGACACCCGTGACCGCGCGGAAGTTGCCGTAGTACACGTTGACGTCTTCGCACACAATGATGCCGCGAGGCTCGTCAGGCAGGAACCCGTCGGCGGCGCGTGTCTGCAGGCGGATCTCAGGAGAAGCCTCCTCTAGGTTGCCGGCGGCCTCGGTCGTTGCAGCTGTGTCGGTCATCGGGTTACCACCGTTTCTGGAATCTGTTGCGGATGTAAATGGCGACGGCGTTCATAAGAACCAGAACACCAAGCAGAAGCACACTCGTTGCGGCCGCCAGAGTCTGGAAGCCCTCTTGGGGGCGTCCGGTCCAGTTGAAGATCTGGATGGGCAACGTGGTGTAGCCGCTCCAGAGTGAGTTCGGGTCGAAACTCACGAACACCAGAGCACCGAGCACGAGCAGCGGTGCCGCCTCGCCAAGTGCGCGAGAGAGGGCAAGGATGGATCCGGTCGCGATGCCGGGCACGGCACCGGGCAGAGTCTGCCGCCAGGTCGTCTGCCACGGCGTTGCACCGAGGGCCAGAGACCCCTGGCGGATCTCTTGCGGCACCGAACGCAGTGCCTCGCGAGTGGCAATGATGATCACCGGCAGACTCAGCAGCGAGAGGGCAAGGGCTCCAGCGATCACGATGTTCTTGTCGCGCACGTTAAGCAG
>JANOED010000364.1:0-2453 GCA_031413035.1 Leifsonia sp.
CGCGACGCAGGGACCGAGGTCGAAGATCACGCCGTGGAGATGATTGCCGTCGCGCGCCGGGCGAGAGGTAGCCTTGGGCAATTCTAACACCCGGCGTCCCGTCCCGCCATGATTCATTCGCGACGAGGAATTTGCGTTCGATTTCGGAGGGCATGGGAAAAACAAGCCAGAACTTCATCTCCGTCGCAACCACGGGTTATCGGGAAAATCGTTGGCTGCCCTGTGTTCGTTAGTGCGGTGTTCGTCAGCGCGGCCCCAAGCTGACGGAAGAAGTAGGCACCGCCGCCGGCGAGCACACTGAGGATGCCGCGCTGCAGTTCAGTGGTTTCATCCCCAGTGGGTTCGGCGAGGGTGAGCGGCACCGTCCCGGCCAAGTGCAGGCTCACCCAGCCATCGCCCCCGGGCAACACGCCGTTGCCCGACCAGAGCACCTCACCCGAGATTGTCAGCTCGTCGAGCCACGCGGGGGAGTAGTCCGATAAACGGGCCGGGAGCACGAGGCTCTCCCAGACGGATGCCGGCAGCGCGACCCCGGCGAGTTGGTCGATGACATGGGCTAGGCCGTCGACCCCGCGAAGCGCACCGGTCCCGACGTTCTGCCACGCGGGGAGGAACCGGCCCAGTGCCGACTGCTCCACCGGCTCTACCTCCTGCCGCAGGGCAGCGAGCGAGCGGCTGCGGAGCCTGCGCAACACCTCGACCGAGCACCACTCGGTGCCGGTCGCTCCGGGTCTGAACTCGCCGTCCACCACCCGTCGATCGGCGGCGAGGCGGCGGAGGGTGTCGGTGACGACGGCGACTCCGAGGCCGAAGCGGGAGGCGGCATCCGTCACGGTGAAGGGGCCGTGGGTGCGGGCATAGCGGCTGACCAAGTCGCCGACCGGGTCGTCCACCGGCTCGACGAACGCTGCGGGCACGCCGATCGGAACGGGCACGCCGAGCGCGTCGCGCAGACGTGCGGCATCTTCGATGACGGCCCACTGGGATGCCCCGGCGATCGTCACCGCGAGTACTCGGTTCGCGCGCGCGAGCTCCCCCAGCAAGGCCGACTCGCCACTTGTGGTGGCCTTCTCGTCGCTCGAACTCGCCACAACTGGCGAGTCAGGTGCAACTAAGGCCGAGCGCGCGGCGATCTCGTCGAGCGACAGCGGCCCGAGCATCCGCAGCAGGTCGACGATGCCCTCGGCATCGCGCGCCGCGCGCTCAGGAGTGAGGCGCTGCAACTCAAGCTCGGTTTGCTCGATCACAGCCGGGTCGAGCAGCTCGCGTAGCTCGGCGCGGCCGAGCAGTTCGGCGAGCAGTGTCGGGTCGAGCGACAAGGCCGCGGCCCGGCGCTCGGCGAGCGGCGAGTCGCCCTCGTACAGGAACGCCGCCACGTACCCGAAGAGCAGGCTGCGCGCGAACGGGGATGGCACCGGCGTCTCCACCTCGACGACGCGCACCTTTCGGCTGGCGATGCTGTTGGTCAGTTCTGTCAGGGCAGGCAGGTCGTAGACGTCTTGCAGAACCTCGCGCACGGTCTCAAGCACGATCGGAAAGCTCGGGTACTTGCGAGCGACATCCAGCAACTGGGATGCCCGCTGCCGCTGCTGCCACAGCGGCGACCTGCGGCCAGGGTCACGCCGAGGCAGCAGAAGTGCCCGTGCCGCACACTCGCGGAAGCGGGCCGCGAACAACGCGGACCCACCCACCTCCTCCGTGACGATCTCAACGAGCTCGGCGGTCTCGAACGCGAACAGTTCGGCCCTGGGTGGGTCGGCGTCGGTGTCCGGTATGCGCACGACGATGCCGTCGTCACCCGCCATCGCGGCACCATCGACCCCGAGGCGGTCGCGGATGCGCGCCGTTACAGCCAGGGCCCAGGGCGCGTGCACGGGCATCCCGTACGGCGAATGCAAGACCACGCGCCAGTCGCCGAGCTCGTCGCGGAAGCGCTCGACGACGAGGGTCGTATCGGTCGGAACCTGCCCGGTCGACTCCTTCTGTTCGGCGATCAGGGCGACGAGGTTAGTGACCGCCCGTTCGTCCAGGCCGATCGCGCTCATTCGCTCGACGTTCAGGCGGGTCGAGCTCGTCGAGACCTCCCTCGCAAACGCCCCAATCGCCGCCCCGAGTTCAGCGGGTCGCCCCAGCCCGTCGCCCTTCCAGAACGGCACCTTGCCCGGCTGGCCGAACGCGGGGCTCACGAGCACTTGATCGTGCGTGATCTGCTCGATGCGCCAGCTCGTCGTACCGAGCGCGAAGACGTCACCGACCCGCGATTCGTAGACCATCTCCTCATCGAGCTCGCCGACGCGCCGGCCCGGGCCGGTCCCTCGCTCGGTCCCTGAGGCACTCGAAGGGCTCGAAGCGCCCCCGCCCACAATGAACACCCCAAACAGCCCGCGGTCGGGAATCGTGCCGCCGGATGTCACGGCCAACCGTTGCGCGCCCGGCCGGCCCTCGATCGTGCC
>JANOED010000365.1:0-3876 GCA_031413035.1 Leifsonia sp.
TGCACTCCAACGGGTTCTCGCTCGTGCGAAGTATCATTCGTCGGGCCAAGATCGGCTACGCCGATCGGCTCGATGACCTAGGGGGAACGGTCGGCGAGATCCTGCTCGAGCCAACCCGCCTGTACACCTCGCCGCTGCTGAACGTGCTCGAGAACCACCCCGGAGCCGTGCACGCCCTCAGCCATGTCACCGGTGGCGGCATCGCCGCCAACCTCGCACGAGTGCTGCCGCAGGGCTCGTGGGTCGAGCTTGAACGGGCAAGCTGGTCGCCGCCGCCGGTGTTCAGGGCGCTCAGCGACATGGCGGGCAGCACCCTGAACTCAGCCGAGGGAACCTGGAACCTCGGGGTGGGAATGATCGGAGTGGTTGCCCCGGCCGCGGCTGACGGGGTTATTGCCGAGCTTGAGCGCAGCGGCATCCCGTCATGGAAGATGGGCGAGGTATCGGCGAGCGCACGCGACCTAACAGGCTTCGAGAGCGGAGCGAAGGGCGTGAAGGGTGGAGCTGTGCGGCTGACGGGCGAGTACCGCTAGGCAGTCTTTGACTCGTCGTCGGACTCGAACTCGTCTTCATCGAACGAGCCACCAACGTACTCCGGCCACTTCTGCAGGTCTTCTTCGAGACGAGGGTCACCGGGCGCCCGAGCGAGCTCTTTTTCGAGCGCGTTGTAGTTCGTATCGGGAGAGAAGTACTTCAGATCCCGCGCCACCTTGGTGTGCTTTGCTTTTTGACGGCCGCGCCCCATGCGAGACCCCCTCATGATCAGTCCGGTTGCGCTGGTATCACGCAGGGAACGTGCGAATTGGGATGGTGAAAACTAGAGACTCAGTTTAGCATGCGTGCTCGCACCCGCCGGGAGGTTATCCCCGACGTGCTGTGTGGCGGGTAACGTTGTCGAGTGACCTCCGCCAGCGTCGATACCTCTGTTGTGGTGATCGGTGCGGGGCAGGCTGGGCTCTCCGTCTCATACTACCTCCAGAGGCTCGGGCTAGACCCCGGAAACGACTTCGTCGTGCTCGATCGCGGCCCCGGCACCGGGGGGGCTTGGCAGTTCCGCTGGGAGGCCCTGCGCATCGGTTCCGCCCACAAGATCAACGATCTCCCGGGCATGGATGCTCTGGGACTCAGCTTCGAGACCGCCGACCGCCACGCCCCCGCGAAGGACGTTGTTGCGCAGTACTACCGGCAATACGAGGAGCACTATGGGCTGCAGGTGGTGCGCCCGGCGGATGTCACCTCGGTCGAGAACTACGGCACCGACCTCATGGTCAATTTCACTCTCGGTGGTGAAGCGAAGGAGGTTTCTACGGTCACAGTTGTCAATGCGACCGGAACGTGGGGCGCTCCATTCATCCCGTGGTATCCGGGACTGAAGAGCTTCGAGGGCAAGCACGTTCACACCAATGACTACCGCAGCGCCGAGGACTACCGTGATCAGAGCGTCGTCGTTGTCGGCGGCGGAACCAGTGCGATCGGATTCCTGCTCGAACTGGAAGGCATTGCTCGCGAACTCACCTGGGTCAGCCGGCGCCCGATCGACTTTCTCGACGACGGCGACCTCAACCTCGAGGCCCGAATGGAGGCCGTGCAGCGTCAGGATGAAGCGGCGCGAGCCGGCCGGGCCCTCCCGAGCATCGTCTCGGGCACCGGTGTGCCCCGAACCCGTCGCATTCAGGCCGCCATCGATCGGGGACTACTCAGGCCGCGTCAGGTCTTTGACTCGATCGAGCCCAACGGGGTCCGCTGGAAGAAGAATGGTGCATTTCAGCAGGCCGACGCCATCATCTGGTCGACCGGCTTTCGCCCCGAGCTGCGCCATCTCGCCCCCCTCAGGCTTCGCGAGAAGGAGGGTGGCGTCTCCGTCGCGCAGGGCTCATCGTGGAAAGACCCGCGCATCTTTTTCGCTGGCTACGGCCCGCAGGCCTCGACCATTGGGGCCAATCGCGCCGGGCGGATGATTGCCCGACAGGTCGTGGCGACCCTGAGCAAGCTCGGGGCGAACCGCTAGGAGTGGTGCCCGTCGCGGCCGCGTCAGCCGGTCACGAGGAGGTACGCGCCGGCCGCTGCGCCGATGCCGATCACGAGGTTCGCCGAAACGCTGGCGGCCGCAATGCGCCACCTGCCATCGAGCACAAACTGCACCGTCTCGACACTGAACGTGCTGAACGTGGTGAGCCCGCCGCACAGTCCAGTAAGCAGAATCAGTTGGATGCCCGCGTCAACGCCCCCGATGCTGGCGAGCCCGAGGACCGCACCCCCGATCGCCGAACCCGCCACGTTGACCACGAGCACCGCCCACGGAAACCCCGCGCGGGACGCGAACGCGCGCGCAACGAGGTACCGCACCACGGCGGCGAACGCGCCCGTCACGATGACGGCGGCGGCGAGGGCGAGGCTCACTCGTCCACCAAGTCGATCTTCGGCGGGCGCGGCGTGGCCAGGCACAGGCCGAGCCCGGCGGCGGCGAGTGCGAGCAGCAAGGTCGCTGCGAGGTAGGCGGCGGCGAGCATCCACTCGCCTGCAGCGCTGAGCCAGACGAGCGAGACCGCCAGCGCGGAGAAGGTGGTGAACGATCCGAGCAGGCCGGCACCGAGGCCAGCGCGCGCCCAGGACGGCGCACTCGACCACACGCGACCGACGAGCACCGCGAGCACGAATGCGCCGAGCGTGTTGATTATCAGCGTCGCGGTCGGGAAGGCCGCGGCGTCGTGGGGCAGCAGGATGTCGAGGCCTAACCGCAGCCCCGTGCCGAGCGCGCCACCCAGCAGGACTGCCACGAGTTCACGCCAGCCCATCGCCCACCTCCTCCCGAAGTCTTGGACTCTACTCTGGCCCCCGATTCCCTCCTCACACGGCCCTCTCGGTCAGCGCGCCTAGAATTCCCTCATGTCTTCACCCGCACCACCTAGCCCGTCGTCGAAGCGGCGCTGGCCGTGGATCGTTGGCGCGATCGTCGTGGTCATCGCGGTGCCGATCGCCGTGTTGGGCGTGCCGATCCTGCTTCATCAGAACCAGGGTGTGTCTACGCAGCAAGAGACCGGAGACGAGTGGCCGACCGATGTCACGGCAGACGGTGACGACGGACGCACCCGCGTCATCTCGGTCACAACCGATTCCGGGGCAGACGTGGACACCTCCGCCCTCGAGCCCGGCCAGCGGCTCGTCGTCACCGGAAGCGGCTTCGACGGATCGCAGGGGATCTACGTGGCGATCTGCGTCATCCCGGCCGACTCGACGATCAAGCCGGGACCGTGTCTCGGCGGCGTGCCCGAGCAGACCGAGACGGCCGTCGAGGAGGGCACGATCCAGTTCGCCCCGAGCAACTGGATCAACGACGACTGGGCCTGGCGGCTGTTTGGGGCGCGCAGCTACGACGATGTGGCGGCCGGAACCTTCACGGCCTACCTCGAGGTGCCCGAACCGGTTGGCGAGAACATCGACTGCACCACGAATGCCTGCGGCATTTTCACCAGGAACGACCACACCGCACTCACCGACCGCGTGCAGGACGTATATCTGCCGGTGGCCTTCCGCTAGCTACGCATTGTCTCTTTGACCGACGCCCGAACCCCGGCCAGGCCCGCCCGCAGCCGATCGACGGCTTCCTGAGTCAACTCGCCTTGAGCAACTTGCAGTCGCAGGTCGGATTGGAGCTCCGCTCGAAACGTGCTCAGAATTGACTCGGCCTCGTTCAGGTGCAGTCGGCTCGTCGAGATTTCCTGAACAGTCTCGGCCCTGAGGGTACGCCCGGCAGCGCGAGCCTCGGTGCGCGCGTCGCGCGCGGCTGCGGCGAGGTCGGCGCGCAGAGTGCGCATCGCTTCCGTCACCGTGGTGCGCACCTCGTCGGCAAGGCGACGCACCGAGTCGGTGACGCCC
>JANOED010000366.1:0-1550 GCA_031413035.1 Leifsonia sp.
GGTCGGGCTCGAGGCATCCGCGACTCATTCGACCGGGAGTTCGCTCGCGTGGGCAGCTCGGCCAAGGTGTACTACGCCGGCAAGGCGTTCCTCTGCACCGAGGTCGCGCGGTGGGTAACCGACGCCGGGCTCAGCGTTGACGTCGCGAGCGGAGGCGAACTCGCTGTCGCGCTCGCAGCAGGGGTCGACCCCGCTCGATTAGGGCTGCACGGCAACAACAAGAGCCTTGCCGAGATCGACCGTGCAGTGAGTGCGGGTGTGGGCGCGATCGTCATCGACAGCGTCAGTGAAATCGAGCGGGTCGCAGAGGCAGCCGACCGCCACGGCCGCACCCAGCCGGTGCGGTTGCGCATCAACAGCGGCGTGCACGCCTCGACACACGAGTACCTCGCCACTGCCCGCGAAGACCAGAAGTTCGGAATCCCCCTAGTGGATGCCCCGGCAGCAGTAGCGGCAATCCGCGCCCAGCCTTCCCTTACCTTCCTTGGTCTGCACTCGCACATCGGTTCGCAGATCTTCGAGTTGGACGGCTTCGCAGAAGCCGCCCATCGCCTCTTGGCGCTGCACGCGGAGCTCCTGTCGAGCGGGCCAGTTCCTGAACTCAACCTCGGCGGTGGGTTTGGAATCGCGTACACGAGCGCCGACGACCCACTCGACATCGACGAGATCGCGCGGCGTTTTGCTGACATCGTTGCCAGCGGGGCGGCCGAACTGGGCATCCCGATTCCGATCATTGCCATTGAGCCGGGCCGCGCGGTGATCGGCCCCTCGACCACGACTCTCTACACGGTCGGCACGATCAAAGACGTGCTGGTGGAGGGCACTCGAACCCGCAAGTACGTCAGCGTCGATGGCGGCATGAGCGACAACATCCGCGCCGCGCTGTACGGCGCCAACTACTCGGCTCGCGTCGCCAACCGCACTAGCAGCGCCGAGCCAGCCCTCGTGCGGGTTGCCGGCAAGCATTGCGAGTCGGGCGACATCTTGGTGCACGCCGACTACCTCCCGGGCGACGTTCGGCCGGGAGACATCCTCGCGATTCCCGCTACTGGCGCATACGGCTGGGCAATGGCGAGCAACTACAACTACCTCGGCCGACCTCCTGTGGTCGCGGTGCGGGATGGCGCCGCGCGACTCATCGTGCGCGGCGAGACCGAGGCTGACCTGCTGTCCCGTGACATTGGAGTGACCCGATGATCGAGTATCGCAATCTGAGAGTCGCCATTCTCGGCGGCGGCAGCGTGGGTTCGCAGGTTGCGGGGCTGCTGCTGGAACATGGCGATGAACTCGCCGCCCGAGCTGGCGCCGGCCTCGAGCTGGTTGGGGTCGCCGTGCGCGACCCGAAGTCGAAGCGCGACATCGAAATTCCGCCGCACCTGATCACGACCGACGCGGAGTCTCTCATTCTCGGGGCCGACATCGTCGTCGAGTTGATCGGAGGCATCGAGCCTGCGCGCACCTACATTCTGCAGGCGATCCACAGCGGTGCCGACGTGATCACCGCCAACAAGGCGGTTCTCGCCAATCACGGTCCCGAGCTATTCGCGGCG
>JANOED010000367.1:0-4353 GCA_031413035.1 Leifsonia sp.
CCCCACGGGATCACAGGTGAGGCCGAGATGGTGCTCCATCGCGATCTCGGCGGCGTTCTCCACCTGCGCGGGGGTGCCGCCCATTGCCGCGGTCAGCCCACCCGCAGCCATCGCGCACGCCGACCCGACCTCGGCCTGACATCCGCCCTCTGCGCCGGAGATCGACGCGTTCGCTTTGAAGAGCGAACCGAGTGCGGTGGCGGTGAGGAGAAAGTCGCGGAGACCCGGCATGGGGTCGTCGGTCGGGCAGAGAAACTGCGCCCAATACCGCGCGACCGCAGGCAGGATGCCCGCGGCACCGTTCGTGGGCGCCGTGACAACTCGACCGCCTGCAGCGTTCTCCTCGTTGACGGCGAGGGCGAAGGCGCTGAGCCAGTCGCCGGGTAGGGCCTTGCTCTCGTCGGCATCCAACTGCTCGCGGATCATTCCCGCGCGCCTCCGCACCTGCAACGGCCCGGGCAGCAGCCCGGTCGCGTGCAGGCCTTCGTCAATGCAGCCGTCCATCGCGTGCCAGATCGCGTCGAGCCCCGCGTCAACCTCTTCGCGGGAGCGCCGAGCTTCTTCGTTGGCGCGAGCCAGCGCGGCGATCGAATGGCCGGTCGCAGACGACTGGGCGAGCAGAGAATTCGCGGTCGCAAACTGGTATGGCTGAACGCTGTCGGGCGTAGGCGCTGCGGCACCCTCGCGACGAATGAAGCCCCCGCCCACGGAGTAGTAGGTCTCGCTCGCCACGGTCGCACCGGCGGCATCCACCGCGGTCAGGAGCAGAGCATTGGGATGCCCCGGCAGCCGGGTGAACGGCGCAAAAGTGATGTCGCCCCGATCCATCGGAATGTCATGGATGCCCGCCAAGGGCAACGCCGACCCATCGACCCAGCGCCCCCACCTTTCGCGCACGTCAGCCGGATCCACCGTCTCGGGAACCATGCCGGCCAAGCCGGCCAGCACCGCGTCGGGTGTGCCGTGGCCAATACCGGTCGCTCCGAGCGACCCGTACAGCACGCATGAGACGTGGGCCACCCGGGGCAGCGCCCCTGAGTTGCGCAGGCGCTCAGCAAAATCTGCCGCGGCCCGCATGGGGCCGACGGTATGTGAGCTCGAGGGTCCCACACCAATGGAGAACAACTCGAACGCCGAAACGTACGCGGTCACGGTCTCAGGTTACGCCGAGTGGGGGCTTCGGCGCGCGTGTGCGTCGGTTCGGCGGCGGCGCAGCGGCACCAGCTACACCCGCGGCAGGAGGTCGCGGGCCTCGTCGATCGGCATCCCGGTGCCGACGAGCAGGTCGACCGCGAGTGGGCGGAGCATGAGCACGATCGCGGCATCCGTCACGTGAGCACCCGGGATCACCCCGGCCGGGTCGAGACGACGGGCAAGATCCGACAGCACCGACCGGGCCGCGCCGGTGAGCTGGGGGTCGTCCAGCTCTTCGCCGAGCAAGCGGATTCCCATCGCGAACTGCGACATCACCTCGGCGAGAGCGGGCCTGGGCACACCGTCACGCACGAGAAACTCGACGCGTCGAGCAACCGACCGCAGGTGGCGCGCGGTGAGGTCGGCCGCGGTGAGCACCACCGCATCCCGACGCAGCTCGGGTAACCGCGGTCGCAGCAGTGGCGATATGCGCGAGACGGCGATCGCGGTGTCGAGGCTCGTAGTCCACGCGTCGATGAGGGGTTGGGTCGCGCGCAGCCGAGTGAGGCCGAGTTCACCGGCGGCCGAGTCGGCGTGGCGGAGGCAGTCGATGACCGAGGTGAGACTCTGATCGATCGCCGACAGCATCGTGCGCCGGTCACGCGTCGCGGTGCGTCGCGGGTCACGCGGGATCAGCGCCGTCGCGAGCAGCGCGACGACCCCACCGATCACCGCGTCTTGGGTGCGCGCGAAGGTTGCACCTTCAGCGAACGGGAGCACCGCCACTATTGCCGACGGTACCGCCGCCGCAACCGCAAACCCCGGGTTGGGTGACAAGATGCGCCCGATCACGAACACCACGAGCAGCACGACCGCGAGTTGCCAGACCCCCTTGCCGAGGATCAGCGACATCGCTTCGCTCAGTGCGACACCGAGCAGAATGCCGACGACCATCTCAGCGACCCGACGGGGTCGCGCATCTCGAGTGAAGCCCAGCGAGTTGATCGTGACTGTGACCGCGAGAATCGGCACAGGATGGCCCAGACCGTAGAAGGCGATCGAGTATGCGGCCGCAGCGGCAGCAATGATCTGGATTATCGCGGGCAGCGACTCCCACACCCGCCGACCGGCCATGCGCACGTCGAGTCGGCGCCGCACTTGGCGCTCGAGCTTGCGCAGGGCGGGCGAGTCGGTCATGGGGTGGGGGTGGGCGCGGGGCGCTTCACGGCGCCGAGTCTCGGGATCCGTGGAATGTTCGCCTCGGCGCCCGCGTCGACGGGAACAATGACCTCCTGCGCGGCGGCAATAGCCGCGCCATCGGAAACCACGATGAGGTCGACGTCGGGGTCGACGGTGCGCTTGATGAGGGCGAGCGCGATCGGCCCAAGTTCGTAGTGCAGGGCGACGGAGGTGATGCGTCCGACGGGGCGGGGTTCGGCGTCTGCGTCGGTGGACGCTTCACGAGCCTCAGCGACCGTGGGCGCCACCAGAATCGAGTCGCCCGGCGCGGGCAGCACACCCTCGGACCCATCGAGATGCAGCATCACGAGCCGCCGCGGCGGGTGCCCGAGATTGTGCACCTTCGCGACCGTCTCCTGCCCGCGATAGCAGCCCTTGTTCAGGTGCACCGCCGACCGCAGCCAATCGAACTCGTGCGGGATCGCCTTGTCGTCACCCTCGCTCGACAACCGCGGGCGCCATGCCGCAATCCGCAGCGCCTCCAGTGCGAGCGTGCCCGCGGCAGGCAGATCGGCGATGGATGCCACGGCTCGAGAATCCGCGCGGTCAACGAGCACCTCGGCATACGTCCACCCCGCGGCGGGGTGCTCTGCGGCCTGCGCGTATTGGTGGCCGCCGGGCGTGACATCCCTCCACGGGTCGTGCCAGATGAGCGGGATGCCGTTGGGGGTGGCGGCGGCCGCTTCGAGAGCCGGGGTCGCTGAGGCACTCGAAGCGCGCGCGAGCATCCCCACGGTCGCAAAGTCAGTGGAGCGGTCGGCAACCTCGACCCGCAGCGTGAAGCGCATGCGGTCGAGCCACGCGGTCAGCGGCGCGACTTCGGGCGCGACTTCGGGCGCGTCGACAAGGAGCCACGTCGTGACTCCGTCGTCGATCACCCGCATCGCGTGCTCGAGGTGACCGGTCGGGTCGAGGAGCAGAGTCTCGGCCGAGTCCCCAGGCTGGAGGCCGGTGAGCGACTGCGAGGTGAGGGAGTCGAGCCAGGTGAGCCGGTCGGGTCCGGTGACGGTGATGACCGCTCGGTCGCTCAGGTCGACGATCGCGTCGCCGGCGGCGAGCGCGCGCTGCTCGCCTAGCGGGTTGCCGTAGTGCTGGGGCGGGGTGCCGACGGCAGATGGGCGGCCGGAGAAGAGGGTGGGCGGGGCTTCGAGAGCCTCAGCCACCGGGGCGTGCTCAGTCGACACGAGCCAACCTCCCCGAGGCGTGGGTGGCGAGGGGCTGGCCGAGCGCGGCGATGTCCCAGGCCCAGAGCAGGTGGCTGTCAACGAGACCGTAGAGGCGAGTCGCCGCCGCGTACTCCTTCGCGCTGGCCGTGCGCACTACCGCGTCGGTCGCGAGGTCGATGCGGGCATCCTTCACCTGGCCGAGGTAGAGCTCCGAGACCCCGCCCGGGTGCACGATGGCAACCTCGATGTCGAAGCCACCATCGGAGTTGCGCAGTGTTTCCACGGCGGTCGCGGTCGTGAACGGCTTCGGTCCGGCGGAGGCGAGCATGCCCGGGCCCGGGTCTCCCGGGCCCGCCGGGCGGCTGAGGCGCCAGTAGCCGGTCTCGGCGACGTGCGGGGTGAGCGTGTCATCCAACAGCCAGGTGTGCGAGCTGTAGTTCAGATGCGGCAGGCCGTCGTGCGAGAAGCTGACCCGCTGGCCGAACTCGAGAGTGGTGGTCTCACCAGCGATTCCGTAGTGCACGACTCCGGTGCCCTCCCAGACGCCGAGCAGCCACGAGAGTGGGGCCAGCTCGGCGGGGGCGTCAGGGTTGAGGGAGATCACGGCTGAGTGAGGATCACAGTTACGGGCGGATGCCCGCGACTAGCTCTGGCCGCGGAACAGGTTGTACAGCACGACGACCGAAACGAACCCGATCGAGAGCGTGGCCAGCAGGAGAAGGCCGACGAAGAAGAGCTCAAGGGCGAGAAGCATGGGTCAATACTATCGCGCGCGGTGCGGGGCTTGGCGGGTGCGGCGGGTCAACGAACGAGG
>JANOED010000368.1:0-1667 GCA_031413035.1 Leifsonia sp.
GAAGTGACCTCCGTTGTCGCTGTGGCCGTCGTGCCAATCACGTGAGGCAATCACGACGTCGTAGCGGTCGGGATGCTCGGTGAGCATTCGCGTAATGCCCTCAGCCACAGCGGCGCCACCGGGAACCCCAAGAGCTCCACCCTCGGTGAAGTCGTTCTGAACGTCGATGATGAACAGGGCGCGTGTCATCAGTTGTTGCAGGGCATCAATTGTTGGAGAGGTTGTCGCCGCAGGTGAACAGGCCGGTAGCCAGAGTGTCCTGAGCTTCTTTGGCATCCTCTGTGATGCCCTCGCGAATCGAGTAGAAGGCGAACGCCAGCGGCGTGCCGTCGGCTGCGTTGACGATGCCCGCGAGTGAGTACTCGGTATCGAGCCAGCCGGTCTTGGCGATCACTGCGCCCGTGGCGACCTCGTTGGGTCCATTGAAGCGTGAGGCTAGGGTTCCCGACTGACCCGATACGGGAAGGCTGGAGTAGATGAGGCCAAGGTCTTGCTCGTTAGCCCGAATCTTGATCATCAGAGCGGCGATGAACTGGGGCGAAACTGCGTTGAGGTCGCTCAGGCCAGAACCGTCGCGAATAGCGAGCGTGCTGGTGTCGACTCCGTACTCTACGAGCGCCCCCGGTATCGCGCGAGCCAGTGACGATGACGACCCGTCGAAGCCCATCGTCTTAGAGACGACACGCGCAAGGTTCTCTGCGAGAACGTTGTCGCTCGACCTGAGCATCTGGTTGATTAGGGTGCTTACCGGCTGCGATGCGACGGATGCAAGTACGGTCGACCCGACCGCCGCACCACTGGAGAAGGTCACATCGCCGAGTCCGGCGGCGTCTGCGAAAGCCCGGCCTGCATCACCGATCGGATCGGTCGTGCGCCAACTCACGCTCGCGGAGGGGTCGGATCGGCCACCGTCGACCATCAGCGCCGTGACCTGCGCCTGATAGCCATCGTTCTGCTCTTTGCGTAACCACGAGGAATCCCAGTTGTCTGCCGGATCCCACATGGTCGAATCGAGCACGATCTCGGTAATCGGAACCCCGGGGTGCAGTTCTTCGTACTTGGCCATCGCCGACTCGGCAAGCGTCGCCAGTTGCGGTGCACCCTCGTAGAACGATCCGGTCGTAGTTGCAAGAGTGGGGTCGCCCCCGCCCTTGAGAACGATGACGCCGGGGTTGGAACCGTCAATCACCTGGGTGGTGAGTTGGCCGCCAGGGCCGAGGATCTTCAGCGCGGCCGCAGCCGTCAGAACTTTGAGCACGCTCCCGGTGCGTTGCGGCAGCTGGTCGTTCCGGGCCAAGAGCGTCTCCCCGGTGTTGGCGTTGACTACAACACCCGAGAAGTCTGTCAGGCGAGCATCCGCGAGAATTCCAGCGACCGAGCAGGTGCGAAGCCTGCTCGCGAGCGGAATCGCCGACGGTTGAGGTCGCGGGTCGGCGGATTCGGTCGGAAGGGGTTGAGCGACCGAGGTACCCGAACCGGCTGCTACGCCGGCAAAGACGGCTCCCGTGCCCAGAAGCATGAAGCTGACGGCCAATGCCCCGACCAGCCACGGCGTCGGCCGCTTGCGAACCAACTCGGCGATCCCAGCGAACGGTCCCTTTTTCTTTGCGGGTGCGCGCAGTGACCGTCGCGTCAGGGCCTCAGTGGGCGCCGGTTGATTCGAATCC
>JANOED010000369.1:0-5135 GCA_031413035.1 Leifsonia sp.
CGATGCCGGTGTATGCGCCTCCGCTGCCGGTCTACACCCAGCCGATGCCGGTGTATGTGCGTCCGCTGCCTGTCTACGCCCGGCCAGTGCCGGCTTGGGTTCAACCTGGGCACGCGCATCGCGAAATCACCTACGTGCGAGTGGCGACTATTACAGCGACCTCAACTTCACGGTCGATCTCTTCACGCTGATGACCACAGGGGAGCAAGTGCTCACCCTGCATCCGTTCCCCGACACGACAGTGCGCGTGCGGGTGTGGATCGGTTGATCGCGCGGCCGGTGGCGTGGAGCTAACCGGATGCCGCGGGGTTACTCCGCCGGCGCCGTTGGAAGTGTCGCCGACGCATCGAGGCCACCCTCAGCGCGTGGCGAGAGCTTCGCGCTGCCTCCGCTCGCCGCGGCCAGCTGGGCGACGATTGCCAGCCCCAGTCCGCTTCCGCCGGACTGCGAGCTGGCGCGCCAGAACCGGTCGAATGCACGAGCGAGGTCTTCTGGTGACATCCCCGGCCCCGCATCGAGCACGTGAAGCTCGGCGAATTCGCCTCGCAACTCTGCGCGCACGACGATCGTGCTGCCCGCGGGGCTCACCGAGAGCGCGTTGTCGATGTAGTTGTCGACGATCTGCTCGACAGCCATGGCAACCGCACGCACGTGGAGTCGATCGACTCCCTCATATCTGATGTGCACCCCGGACTCGTCGGCGAGCGGCGCCCACTGTTCCACCCGCGCGCGGGCCGCGGCCGCGGCATCCACCGTCACGACTGCCGCCGAACTGGCTTCGGAGCGGCTGAGCAGCAGCAAGCCCTCGATAATCGTGCCCAAGCGGTCAGCCTCCCCCTCGGCGGCGGTCAAGCGTTCGGCCGCACCCTGCGGATCGGTCGGTATCAGGTCGCGAGCGCGCTCGAGCTTGAGGCGCAGCGCGGTGAGCGGGGTGCGCAACTGATGTGAGGCATCTGCCGCGAACGATCGTTGCTGGGCGATGAGCCGGTCAAGCCGCTCGGCCATCACGTTGAACGATCGGGCCAACGACTTGAGCTCGGGGGCTCCGGTGCGATCGTCGGCTCGCTCGTCGAGGTGACCGTCAGCGAACCGCTCAGTGGATGCCCGTAGCTGCCCCAGCCGACGGGTCAGGCCTGCAGCCACGATGTAGCCGACTAGTCCAGCGAGAAGCACGGTCGTGAGCGCCACCACCCAGAGTTGGCGCAACTGTTGACTAACAGCGTCGTCGACGACCTGCGCCGGGTAGGTGAGCCGAACTGCCCCGAGCACTCGCTCCCCGCTGAACACCGGGACGGTGACGTAGAGCAACTCTTGCTGAAGCGTGTCGGAGTACCGGGTGCCCGACGCGATCTGCCCGCCGAGAGCCGTCGCGATCTCCGGTCGGGAAAAGTACGACACCCCGACTCGGGACTCATCGGCATCGCTAGTCACGATGGCGACCCCGTCGGCGTCGACGACGATCACCCGCGCCCCACTCGCCTCTTGGTAGCTGCGCACAATGTCGGTGATTACCTCGGTCGACTCAACCCCGGGCGACTCGAGTGCCTCCTCGCTGCGCCCCGCGATAACGAAGGCATCGCGTTCGAGGCCGGTCACAATGCGATCGCGCTGGACCGACTGCAGGTAGAAGCTCAGTGGAATGTTCTGCACGAGGATAACGAGCAGGGTCGTCGCGACCAGTGCCGCGATCAGCCGCCACTTCACTGAGCGCGCCCCGGCTCGTCGAAACGGAAGCCAACCCCGCGCACCGACTCAATCCAGCCCGGGTCGCCCAATTTCTTTCGGATCGCTGCGATGTGCGCGTCTAAGGTCTTGGTCGTTCCGTACCAGTTCGTGTCCCAGACGTCATGCAGAATCTCGGCTCGACGGAACACGGCTCCCGGGTCGTCACTGAGGTAGACCAGCAGATCGAATTCCTTCGCGGTCAGGTGGATGGGCTCGCCCGCCAGGGTGACGCGCTGGCTGCGTGGGTCGATCACGAGTGCGCCGAAGGTGCGTGGTCCCGACGCCTCGGGCGTGGCCGGGGCGATACGGCGTGCGACGGCGCGGATTCTCGCGACCAGCTCGCGCATCCCGAATGGTTTGACAACATAGTCGTCTGCGCCCATCTCGAGGGCGACAACTCGGTCGATCTCGTCGTCGCGAGCGCTGACCACAATGATCGGGGTCTGCCCGAGCGCCCGGATGCCACGGCACACCTCCGTGCCGTCCATGTCAGGCAATCCCAAGTCGAGGAGCACTAGGTCAGGGTGGTAGGTGGAGAGTGCCGCGAGCCCGGCCGCGCCCGTCGTGACGTGCAGCGACTCAAGGTTGGCCTGGGCGAGGCCGTCGAGAATGCCGTCGGCAACCGAGGGGTCATCCTCCACCACCAGTACGCGCATGGGTCAATTGTCGCTGTGCTGGCGGCCAACAAGGTACGGGCCGAGCATCTTGGACAGATCTTGGATAATCGGCAGCCTTGCCTTCAACGAGCCGGTTCTAGGTTGAAGACATGAAAACTACAGCAGTTATCGCCCTCTCCATCGTTGGGGTGCTCGGCACCGCCGGCGCCGCCATGGCCGTGAATGCGGCCACCCTCTCGCCCAGCCAGAGCACAATCGGTCAGGCGACCGACCTTCTCGTTCCCAGCCTCGACCCGACGAACAGCCCGTCTCCTTCTCCGTCGTCTAGCTCAACCTCCGACGATGACAACGGACTGCGCGGCGACGGCACCGTTGACGATGACGCGCCCGGCTCGACTCCTTCACCTTCGCCGAGCCACTCGGATGATGATGATGATGACGACGACTCCAGCGACGACGACAGCGACGACGACAGCGACGACAGCGACGAAGACAGCGACGAAGACGAGAACGACGAGCGCGACTCCGAGGATGACTAGCGCACACCCCGCCGGAGGATCCCGAACGCTCATCGGAATCCTCTCGACCTTTGCCCTTGTTGGCGGAGTGGTCGGGTTTCAGAATGCGGCATTCGCCGAGGAGCAGGCCGCTCTGCTTGTTGGGAGTCGCGGCCTCGGGGTGGCTCCCGAACGTGGTGCACTGACAGTTGCGCCCGTCGCAGAGCCTGCCCCTGCTCCGGTTGCCGAGCAACCGGCCGTTGTCGAGGCTCCTGCCCCGGCCGCCCCCGCCGCCGAGCCGCCACCCGCGCCGGCACCGGTTCCCGCACCCCCCAGCGGAACAACTGGTGGGTCGGGTGGCTAGGTGGAGGAGCGCCGGCCTCTGATGGGCGGGCACGCGACGATCACACTCGTCGGCGCGCCCACAACACTTCTTGACTCAGCATTCAAGCTTGCCGATCGCTGCGAGTCGCTCTGGAGCCGCTTTCACCCCACCAGCGACATCAGCAGACTTAACTGGGCAGAGGGTGAGCCTGTCGAGGTTGATCCCCTGACCGTTCGGCTCATCGAGGCGATGCGGGAAAGCTCAGAGCTCACCGAAGGCGACTTCGACCCCACCCTGCTGCCTCAGGTAATCGCCGCAGGGTACGCCGCTTCGACGGTCGCGCCCGACCTAGTCACGACCCTTCCCACCACTGCGCGGGCCCCCGGCCAGCTTCGGGATGTCGCTGTGAACGGCCATGCCGTCCGGATGCCGGTGGGCACAACGCTAGATGCTGGTGGTATCGGCAAGGGCCTCACTGCCGACATCGTCTGCGAGTTCGCTCTCGCCAACGGCGCGCAGGGAGTCATGGCCGAGGTTGGCGGCGACATTGTGGTCGCGGGCCAAGCACCAGACGGTGTCGCTTGGACGCTCGGAGTGGAGGATCCCTTTGATGCGTCTCGGCACCTCATGAACGTTCGGATGGCGCGGGGAGCGGTCGTTACGTCCAGCCAACGGAAGCGGCGCTTCTCCACTTCGGATGACGTGCGCCATCACCTGATCGACCCCGCCACGGGACTCAGCGCGCGCACCGGCATCCAGACCGTCACGGTGATCGCAGCGACCGGCGCCCGAGCAGAGGCTCTGGCGAAATCAGGATTCATGCGACTTCCCGCCGACTACCTCGGCTGGTTGCCGCAGGTTGGAGCCGCCGGGCTTCTCGTCGACGAGCTCGGCGGGCAACAGACATCCACCAACTGGGAGCGATACGCATGAGCCTGAACGACCCGCACCTCTGGTGGTACATCACCCGGACAAGCGCCCTCCTCGCATGGGGTCTCATGACGCTCTCGGTGGTCTGGGGAATCCTGCTGTCCACACGCATCCTGCGACGCATCGATAACCCCGGGTGGCTTCAAGACTTGCACCGATTCCTCGGCGGGCTCTCCGTGATCATGGTGTTGCTTCACATGGTCACCCTCATGCTCGACGGCTGGCTCCAGTTCAGCGCCGTCGAGGTTCTGGTTCCCTTCACCACTGACTTCCGTCCGCTCGCCGTAGCGCTCGGAATCATCGCGTTCTACCTCCTCGTCGCGGTGCAGGGCTCGTCGATGATCATGCACAGGCTTCCGCGAAAGTTCTGGAAGGGCCTGCACTACGCCAGCTACGCCAGCATCCTGCTGGTCTCGTTTCACGCCGGGCTTGCCGGTACGGATGTCGGTTCACTCGGCTACTCGATACTCGCCTACAGCCTCATCGGCCTGACCGCCTTCGCTACCGTCGTGCGGATCGCCGTGAGCAACCGCACCAAACGGGCAGCGAAAGCCGAGGTCTGGGTTCCCCCGTTCGACAAGGCCCCCCGACAATCTCCACCCCGCATCACGACCCGCACGATGGTTGTCACCGACGCCGGCCTCATCGCTAGTGGGGTGCTTGGCGTGCGGCTCGTCGCCCTCGGCGGCGGACTCCTGCCGATCTGGTACCCCGGCGCCCACGTCACGCTTCACCTCGCTAACGGACTCGAGCGGCAGTACTCGCTGTGCGGCGACCCCGCCGATCGGCACCACTACGACCTTGCCGTGCTGCGAACCGACAACTCGTCAGGCGGTAGCAAGTGGATGCACGAGAACGTCATGCCAGGCACGACCATTGAGGTGTCGGGTCCGCTCAACAACTTCGAGCTGGACCCCGCTCGAAACTACCTGTTCATCGCGGGGGGCATCGGCATCACGCCTATCAAGGCGATGATCGAGTCCCTGCCGGCACAGCGCGACTGGCGGCTGATCTACGTGGGTCGCTCCCGATCGACAATGG
>JANOED010000370.1:0-2953 GCA_031413035.1 Leifsonia sp.
GCAAGGGCGATCGCCGCGACTGTCGCGACGGAAGCGACCGTAAGGCCGCGCCTGATGCTGTCTCTCATGCTGTTCCTTTCATGTGGGTGCTGCTGGGGTGCTGCAGGGTGCCGGTCAAGCCGGCTTTCGCCTCGTCACGAACCACTCCAAGAGCAGCGTGGCGAGGAAAAACGCGAGGCCGATCGCGATGCCGCCCCCGACGTACGCGAAGGCAAGCGCAGCCTTGCCCGACTTCGCGTAACCCGCAATCGCAGTCCCTATTCCGTCAGCGGGACCCCCGAAGTACTCGGCGACGAGCGCCGCGATGACTGCGAGGGAACTCGCCACCCGTACCCCAGA
This sequence comes from Leifsonia sp., assembly GCA_031413035.1. Classification (GTDB taxonomy): domain Bacteria; phylum Actinomycetota; class Actinomycetes; order Actinomycetales; family Microbacteriaceae; genus Rhodoglobus. The sequence continues at coordinate 340 of JANOED010000370.1, forward strand.
GAGCAGATACGGGAGGGCTGTCGGAAAGGTCAACACCCAGAAGGTCTGTGTGCTCGACGCGCCCGAGGCGCGGAGCAGGTCGCGATGCACGGGGCGCGTCTGGCGGAGGCCCCGCAGGAGGGTGACGAAGACCGGCACGAAAGCGGCGAGCGCCGCGATGTACTGCCTGCCGAACTGGCTGGATGCGCCGAACATCGTGTTGAGGATCGGCGTAAGAGCGACGATGGGCACGACGGCGATAGCGGCAACGAGCGGTGCGAGCATCCCGTCGATGGGTCTGAAGCTCGCGGCAAGCCCTGCTGAAACAATCGCGAAAACGGTACCGATAACGAGACCCACTAGGGCGTTGGTAGCGGTGATCGCCATGTCCTCGATGATGATGTCTGAGAACTGGATGAACTGGTCGACGACTGCGAACGGGCTCGGCAGCGCGCGCGGGGCGATGCCCAGCACGTCGACAATGAGAACCCAGAACCCGAACATCGCTAGCCCAACGACGATGGGCGCGGCCACTCTCAGCCATGACGGCGGTTCTCGAAGGGCCGCGCTCGTCGCTACCGCCTTGCCCTGAGGAGTGGGGCGAAGCCCCGCGTCTCGAAGGGTCATCGCTCGTTCGCCCTCTCTACCGGTGCACCGTGAAGGGCCTCGCGCACAGCAGTGACGCGCTCGAAGTACTCGGACGACTCGCGCAGTGCCTCGGTACGAGCATCCCCCAGCTGAATAGTCAGGATGTCGGTGATTCGCCCGGGCCGCGGGGACATGACGACGACGCGATCCGAAAGGAACACCGCCTCGGGGATCGAGTGAGTGACGAAAACAACGGCAGCTCCGGTCTCGGCCGCGATACGGGTGAGCTCCGACTGGAGGTACTCGCGAGTCATCTCGTCAAGGGCACCGAATGGTTCGTCCATGAGGAGTAGTCGCGGGCGCTCGGCAAGCGCGCGGGCGATCGCGACCCGCTGCTGCATACCACCCGAGAGTTGGTCGGGGTAGCTCTCAATGAACTCGGTAAGTCCGACGAGCTCGGCCAGTTCGGCTACGCGCGAGGCGCGCTCGGTTCGGGATACCCCATGCAACTGCAAAGGCAGGTCGATGTTCGCTGCCACCGTGCGCCACGGCAGGAGTCCGGCCTGTTGGAAAGCGATGCCGTAGTCCTGATCGATGCGCGCCCGGTGCGCAGACTTACCGAAAACCTCCAGCTCTCCCGAAGTCGCGTCGTCGAGGTCAGCGATAAGGCGCAAGAGTGTCGACTTTCCGCACCCGGAAGGGCCGATGAGGGAGACGAACTCGCCTGCATCGACAGTGAGATCAACCCCAGTCAGCGCGACGACGTCGCCTGCCTTCGTGGGGAAGATCTTGCCGACGGCCGTAGCACGTACGGCAAGCTCGTTCGGTCCCTGAGCTTGTGGAAGGGCGGTGCCCTGAGGCTCTCGAAGGGTCATGCGGTCGCCTCTCCTCGGCGATATGTCTTGAGTCCCAAACCGAGCAGGGCGACCGCTCCGGCGGCGACGAGTCCGAGGGCGATGGATCCGAACGTCGGCCCCCACGGAGCGGCAGGGTCGCTCGATGCCTGCCCTGCCAACTGAATGAGCATGCGGCCGATACCCCCGCGCATCCCGATCGACACTTCGGCGACGACCGCGCCCAGAACGGCGCTGGCCGCCGCGAGCCGCAGTGCCGGCAGCAGGTGCGGAACCGATGCCGGTAGGCGCAGCCGGAAGAGGGTCGCCCAGTAGCCCGCGGCGTACGTGCGCATGAGGTCGAGATGGTTTCGGTCAGGCGCCTCGAGACCGCGGAGCACCCCAATCGCGACGGGGAAGAAGGCGAGGTAGGAGGCGATAACCGCGACCGAAAGCCACTGCGGCCAAGGGAAACCGCCCCGATCGATCTGCGAACCAATGCTGGCCAGAAGCGGGGCGAAGGCGATCAACGGCACGGTCTGGCTGACGACGATCCACGGCAGAAGACCCCACTCGGCCAAACGGAAACGCTGCATGATGACGCCGAGCACCATACCGACAGTGACCCCGATGAGCCAGCCGACAGCAGCGATCCCGAGGGTGGTGAGTGCGGCGGTTATGACCGGCACAATGAGCGGCGGGGTGTCGCCACCGCTCGTGGACTGGAACAGGCGTGCGCCCATCTCCCACAGGTGCGGCATCGCCCGATCGTTGGTGCGAGGCAGGAGCATCACGCCCGAACCGGTTTCGCCGTCGACTGCACCGACGACGAAACCTTCCGCCGGCCCCAAGAACTTGTACAGCTCCCAGACCACCATGACCGCGAGCACCCCGAGTATTCCCCAGGTGAGGGATGCCGCGCGCTTGGTCATGCTTTCGCCACGATGCTTTCGCGCAACGCCGGGATTACCGTCTCGCCGTAGATCCGGAGCGTCTCTTCCTTGTTGTCATGCTGGAGGTAACCGGCGAACTGGTCGACGCCGAGCTCCTTCAACGCCTTCAGCTTCTCGATGTGCTGCTCGGGAGTACCAAGAATGCAGAAGCGGTCAACGATCTCGTCGGGCACGAAGTCGGCGTGCGTGTTGCTAGCGAGCCCGTGGTGGTTGTAGTCGTAGCTTTCGCGTGCCTTGATGTAGTCGGTGAGCGCCTTCGGC
>JANOED010000371.1:0-12286 GCA_031413035.1 Leifsonia sp.
GAACAAGCTCATCGAGATGAGCATGGAAGGCAGTGTCGGCTAGATGTCGATGGCAGCACAAACCACCGAACAGCACGGAGCGAAGGCTCACAGCGACGGGGGGTGGGATGACACCAGCCGCGTGCCCGTCCAAACCCGCTCGCAACGATTCACCTCCGTCAATCACGACGATTTTCCGGCCGTCAGCGGCATCGAGGTCGACTGGAAGCTGACCCCAGTGTCGGTGGTGCGCCACCTAATCGATGACAAGTTGGACGGATCGCGGTACGAATCTACGAATCAGGGCAGCACGACCGAGGCGCTCATCGAGTGGGTCCCGATGAGCGATTCGCGTGTCGGCACTGCGGGAATACCCGAGGATCGCGCCTCGGCCAACGCGTGGTCGAGCACCAAGGAGGCGCTGGCCATCTCCATTGCTGGCTCGGCGCCACTCGCCGTGGGTCTTGATCGGAGTGGATTTGGATCCGCCGCGCGAGCCGCGCACACGATCATCACCGCGGTGCGGGGCAGTACCGGACACGTCGTTCTCCGTAGCAGCGGAAGCGCGAATCTCGTTGAAAACGTCGAGATCGTGGTTGAGGAGGGTGCGGCACTGACGGTCGTTTCCCTTCACGAGTGGGACGATGACGCGATTCACCTGGCCAGCCACTTTGCGCAGGTCGGTCGCAATGCGACCCTGACCCATATTGTGATCTCTCTCGGGGGACACGTCGTGCGCGTCAACCCCTCCGTTCACCTCTCAGGCGAGGGCGCAGACGGCGCGCTGCTCGGTCTCTACTTCGCCGATGCGGGACAGCACCTTGAGCAGCGGGTTTACCTGCACCACCAGGCGGCGAACACGAAGGGCCGCGTCAACTACAAGGGCGCACTTCAAGGCCAGGGCGCACGCACCGTGTGGGTCGGGGATGTACTGATTGGCCGCGAGGCATCCGGAACCGATTCGTACGAACAGAACCGCAACCTCGTGCTCACCGCGGGCACTCGCGCCGACTCGATCCCGAACCTCGAAATCGAGACCGGCGACATCCTCGGCGCAGGGCATGCGAGCGCCACCGGCCGATTCGATGATGAGCAACTGTTCTATCTACAAAGCCGAGGGATCAGCGAAGCTGGGGCCCGCCGCCTCGTCGTGATCGGATTCCTCTCAGAGATTGTCCAAGCGATTGGTGATCCGGAGCTCGAGGAGTACTTGCAGGGGCGCATCGAGGCCGAATTGGGTGGTGCAGCGTGAGTGCGGAACGAATCGGGACAGTAGACGAGCTCCAGGTGAACAAGGCATTCCGAGTGGTGCTCGAAGGCACACCCATAGTGGTTGTGAAGGACGAGAGTGGTGCCGTGCACGCCTTCGGCGACACCTGCACCCACGGAGACATCTCACTATCTGAGGGTTTCGTCGAAGATGGCGGAATCGAGTGCTGGGCGCACGGCTCGATGTTTTCGCTCACAACCGGGAAGCCCATGACCCTCCCGGCCTACGAACCAGTTCCTGTCTTTGCCGTAACCGTCGACGCTGCAGGCGTCATCTACATCGATCCCACCCAGAAAGTCGCAGTGTCGTAACATGTCAACTCTTGAAGTCAAGGATCTCCACGTTAGCGTCGAGACCGAGCAGGGCACCAAGCAGATTCTCAACGGCGTAGATCTCGTCGTGAATCAGGGCGAAATCCACGCCATTATGGGCCCGAACGGTTCGGGGAAGTCGACCCTCGCGTACTCGATCGCCGGCCACCCGAAATACCACGTCGAGAGCGGCTCGGTGCTTCTCGATGGCGTGGAGATTCTCACCATGAGTGTCGACGAGCGGGCCCGGGCCGGAGTCTTCCTGGCGATGCAATACCCAGTCGAAATTCCTGGGGTGCGCATGACCGACTTCCTGCGCACCGCCAAGAGTGCGATCGACGGCGAGGCGCCTGCCATCAGGCCGTGGATCAAGCAAGTGAACGAGGCGATGAAGTCGCTGCGCATGGACAAGAGTTTCGGCGAGCGCAACGTCAACGAGGGTTTCTCGGGTGGCGAGAAGAAACGGCACGAGATACTTCAACTCGAATTGCTCAAGCCCAAGTTCGCGGTGCTCGACGAAACTGACTCAGGGCTCGACGTCGATGCGCTAAAGATCGTGGCTGAGGGGGTCAATCGGGCCAAGGAAGACAACAACCTCGGCATTCTGTTGATCACCCACTACACCCGCATTCTTCGCTATGTGAAGCCCGACTTTGTGCACGTGTTTGTCGACGGCCGGATCGCCGAGGAGGGTGGGCCCGAGCTGGCCGAGCGCCTCGAGAACGAGGGGTACGATCGCTTTCTCGCGGCCCCGGAAGTAGCGTAGAACTATGGTGAGCACTCTCGCGCCCGCACTCTTCGACCAAGTCGAGGAGGCGCTTAAGGATGTCGTAGATCCCGAACTTGGGGTCAACATCGTCGATCTCGGCCTGATTTACGATCTCAGTTGGGACGACGAAAACACCGCGCTCATCATCAGCATGACGCTGACCAGCGCCGGATGCCCTCTGACCGACGTCATTGAGGAGCAGATCGCTCAGTGCCTCGATGGCATAGTTGACGCGTTTCGGATCAACTGGGTGTGGATGCCGCCGTGGGGTCCCGAGAAGATCACCGATGACGGACGCGACATGATGCGCGCCTTGGGCTTCTCGATCTAGGGGCTACCTGCCAGCAGCGTGTCAGTTAGCATCTTCGGTCGACCGACGCTCGTCTGACTTCCTGACGGCGAACCAGGCGAGCGAGATAATGCCCGCGCCGAGCGCTGCCTTGACCACACCACCAAGAATGAACGGGTAGAGACCGGCTTGGAGTACTGAGTTCACGTCGTTCGGGAGTCCGTAACTGCCGAGCGCAACAGCGAGCCAAGGCAATCCAAAGGCGAACGGCACAACTGAGCCAGCCAAGAACGCAAGAAATGCCCGCACGGGCTTGCGGTCCCACTCCCGCTGCGCAAGCCACCCGGCAAGCGCGGCGGCGAAGATGAAGCCGATGATGTATCCGCCGGTCGGTCCTGCTATGACGCTCCAGCCGGATGAGTAGTCGCTGAAGACGGGGAGGCCGACTATGCCAAGGACCGCATACAAAGCGAGCGAGATCGCGCCACGCGTAGCGCCGAGGGTGACTCCGACGAGCAGCACCGCGAGAGTTTGGCCAGTGATCGGTACTGGCCACAGGGGTACTGCGATCTGGGCGGCGACCGCGGTCAACGCGGCGCCAGCCACGACGAGCACCAAGTCCAGCGCAAGGGTGCGGCTGAAGATGCGGTCGGCAAGTGTCGGCCGACCAACGGCCAGAGTAAGCGTGCTCATGAGGCTCCTGGGGTCAAGGGGGCGCAGGCGGTCTCACACAGCGCACAAAGTAGACTATCTGGCTGACCCCCCTTCATTGCCTTGTATGTCCGCGCCCAAAGAACTGGAACTTTACTGTGCTGTCTGTGCACGACCTCGAGCTGCGTGTCGGTGCTCGACTTCTCATGGAGTCGGTATCGTTCCGCGTCGACCGTGGAGACAAGATCGGCCTCGTAGGCCGAAACGGCGCGGGTAAGACGACCTTGACAAAGGTTCTCGCGGGCGAGTTGCCCCCGACTGACGGCAAAATCGAGCGGGGCGGAGCGATCGGGTACTTGCCGCAGGACCCGCGGTCGGGTGATCCCGAGGAGCTCGCGCGCACCCGCATCCTGAATGCTCGGGGTCTCGGTGACCTCGTGCTCGGCATGCAGAAGGCCACTGCCGAGATGGGCAGCGATGATGCCACCGTCAGTGCTGCCGCGATGAAGAGGTACGGCGTGCTCACCGATCGATTCGACGCGCTGGGAGGTTATGCAGCCGAGGCAGAAGCCGCCTCGATCGCCAGCAACCTCAGCCTTCCCGACCGTATCCTCGACCAGCCGCTGAAGACGCTCTCCGGGGGTCAGCGACGTCGGATCGAGCTGGCGAGAATCCTGTTCTCCGACGCCGAGATCATGATTCTCGACGAGCCAACCAACCACCTCGACGCCGACTCGGTGGTCTGGTTGCGCGAGTTTCTGAAGAACTACGCCGGGGGCTTCATCGTGATCAGCCACGATGTCGAATTGGTGGGCGAAACGGTCAATAAGGTCTTCTACCTTGACGCGAATCGTCAGCAGATCGACGTGTACAACATGGGCTGGAAGAACTATCTTCGCCAGCGTGAGGCCGACGAAGAGCGTCGCAAGAAAGAGCGCGTCAACGTCGAGAAGAAGGCAACCCAGCTTCAGCTTCAAGCGGCCAGATTCGGCGCAAAAGCTAGTAAGGCAGCTGCGGCCCATCAGATGGTTGCACGAGCCGAGCGGATGCTGTCGGGGCTCGATGAGGTCCGCACAGTTGACCGAGTGGCCAAACTACGTTTCCCAGACCCTGCGGCCTGCGGTCGCACGCCCCTTCAAGCTCACAATCTCTCCAAAAGCTACGGCTCGCTCGAGATCTTCACAGCGGTCGATCTCGCCATCGATCGCGGCTCCAAGGTCGTCGTCTTGGGCCTCAACGGTGCGGGCAAGACCACACTGCTGCGCATGCTCGCGGGAGTGGACGAACCAGACACCGGCCAGATTGAACCGGGCCATGGACTGCGCATCGGCTACTACGCGCAAGAGCACGAGACCATCGACGTGAAGAGATCCGTGCTCGAGAATATGGTCTCGTCGTCGCCCAACCTGACTGAGACCGAGGCTCGACGGGTTCTCGGGTCATTCCTCTTCACGGGGGATGACGCAGCCAAACCCGCGGGCGTGCTGAGCGGTGGCGAGAAGACCCGTCTAGCACTTGCCATGATCGTGGTGAGCGGAGCCAACGTGCTCCTGCTCGACGAGCCCACCAACAACCTCGACCCCGCGAGCCGCGAAGAAATTCTGGGAGCGCTGGCGAGCTACACCGGTGCAGTCGTGCTGGTGAGCCATGACGAGGGCGCCGTCGAGGCGCTCAATCCGGAGCGGGTCCTGATCCTGCCCGATGGGGTCGAGGATCACTGGAACAAGGACTACGCCGAGCTGATCAGCCTCGCCTAATTTCGACAAGCTCGATCAGCGATGCGAGTCCATCAGTTGGTCCTCGACCTCGGCGTCGCTTGGGCGCCGTGCGGCCTGGCGGCGTGCGCGGGCCGCGGCACGTTCTTGCTCCGCTGGGTCATCCTCGTTGCGTAGGCGGTACTCCTGCCTGATTGCCCAGGCGAGTGCGATGAACGCCATCAGTCCGAAGACGAGCCACTGAAAGGCGTATGACAGGTGGGGGCCCTCATCTGGTGTGGGACGCACTGCCGCAATCGGTCGGGTTGCAGGGGCAGGGTCTTCTGAATCGAGCAGCCCGTAGGCTCCGATATAGGTCGGCTCGCCGACGAGTTCGGCAACCAGCGGCAGGTTGATCGACGCGATCTGGCCGGCCGGCGCCGATCGGCCCGCCAATACCGGCTCTCCGGGCTTAAGCCGAACTGTGATGGTGACCGGCCCGGACGGGGGTGCGGGGACCGTGTCGGGGGCGTCTTGCTCATTGCCCACGGGAACCCAGCCACGGTCCACCACGAAGACAGTGCCGTCTTCGAGTTCGAACGGCACGACCACCGCAAAGCCTGGGCTGCCCCCGAGCGGTCGGCCGCGCGCGAGAAGCTGCTCGCTTTCGAGGTAGCGACCCGTGACGACAACGGGCGTCCATTTCTGGTCGGATTCGAATGCGTCGAGCGACGGAAGAACTTCGGCGAGGGGTAACGGTTCGCTGTCCCAATTAGCCTCGACTCGGTCGATTTCGGCTCGTGCCTCCTCGCGGCGCGAGAGTTGCCAGACCGAAAGCAGCGTGCAGGCCACAGCGAAGGCTACGACCAGGGCGAGGTATCCCAGCCACCGCCGGGACAGCGTGAAGCCCCACCTAGTCACCGCGCGGCCTCCGGAAGGCGAGTCAGGGGAGCCGTGGCATCCGTCACGACGACAGGGAAGTTGCGGGTCGCGAGATACTCTTTGAGGTAGTCGACATGGTCGTCACACGCTAGCCACACCTTGACTCGCTCGGTGCTGTGGATGCGGGGATTGCGCCAATTGACAGCCCACACACCGGCTGATTGGCAGCCCGCGCGCGAGCACCGCTCGGTCACAGGGCCGATCCCGGTCCGCCCTGCGATACCCGAACGATTGCCCCGGGCCGCGCAACAACGGCGGCCTCGGAGCCCCTGCCGACATTAGCCAGAACCACCGCGATGTAGGGCAACACGACTGCGCCGAGGATCGGCAGGATCAACCACCACCCCTGAACAAAGAGACAAAGAATGATGCAAATCACTCTGATGACCATCGCGATGAGGTAGTGCGTCATGCGGCGTCGACGCTCATCATCCGGCGACTCGGCGATGCTCGTTATCGACTGTGGTTGCTTCATGGTTCCCCTGGCTGGGGAGGGTCGGAATGACGCCTCACACCCCAGCCTACGTCTGCTAAGGCTGACTATATGCTGGGTCGCATGACGACACCCAGAACCGTGCTGATCACCGGCGGCAACCGCGGCATCGGACGTGCCATAGCCGAGGAATTCGTGGCGCAGGGTCACCGTGTCGCAGTGACAGCGCGGTCTGGGCAGGGTCCAGATGGCACCCTCACGGTCACCGCTGATGTGACGGATGCCGCAAGCATCGACGCCGCGTTCACCGAAGTTGAGGCCGCTCTCGGTTCCGTCGAGGTCGTCGTGGCTAATGCAGGGGTCACGCGCGACACCCTCCTGCTGCGCATGAGCGACGAAGACTTCACCGAGGTCGTTGACACGAATCTCAGCGGTTCGTTCAGGGTGGCTAAGCGGGCAGCCAAGGGCATGCTAAAGGCACGGTTCGGTCGCGTGATCCTGATCTCGAGCGTTGTCGGCCTGCTCGGCTCTGCCGGGCAAATCAACTATTCGGCGTCCAAGGCCGGACTCATTGGAATCGCCCGGTCTCTCACGCGCGAACTCGGCAGTCGCGGCATCACTGCAAACGTGGTGGCTCCGGGGTTCATCGAAACAGACATGACCGCCGAGCTCGGGCCGGAGCAGCAGGAGGCCTACCTCAAGCAGATTCCGGCGGGACGCTTTGCAAGCGCGGCAGAGGTCGCACGGGTGGTCGCTTGGCTTGCTAGCGATGATGCGGGCTACATCTCAGGTGCGGTAATCCCCGTCGATGGTGGACTGGGGATGGGTCACTGATCGCGTGGCTGGACTAGCCCCTCAGTCCCAGCAGGGGCAGGACCTGCGAAAGATCGCGAGCGTCGATGAGCACTCCCGCGAGGTCCCGAACGGGAGCTTTGGCGTCGAAGCCAACAGCTAGGCCAGCAATCGCCATCATGGGCAGATCATTGGCGCCGTCTCCTACGGCGACGGTGTGACTCAGCGGAACGTCGAAATCGGCCGCCCACTCGCGCAGCGTGGAGGCCTTGGCCTCCGCATCGATCACTGGACCGCTAAGACCCCCGGTCAACCGGCCTTCGACGACTTCGAGACGATTGGCGCGCCAATAGTCGAGCCCAAGCCGCTCGGCGATCGGGTCGAGGACCTCGTGGAAGCCGCCGGAAACGACGGCGACTCGGCCACCCGCCTCCTTGACCGCCGTGATCATCTCCAGGACCCCCGTCGTGACAGTCACTCCGTCGCCGACCTCTGAGAACACCGAAACGGGTAAACCGGTGAGTGTCGCTACGCGCGCACGCAGGCTGACCTCGAAGTCGAGATCGCCATTCATCGCCCGCGCGGTGATCTGCTGGACCTCCGCTCGCGATCCCGCTCGATCCGCCAGAAGTTCGATCACCTCGTTCTCGATGAGGGTCGAGTCGACATCGAGCACGACGAGGAAGCGGGCCATGCGGTCCTTCTGAGGCTACGGGGTGACGTGAACACCCTTCCCGACGACCGTGATTCCGGAATCGGTCACGGTGAATCCGCGGGCTCGATCTGCGTCGTGGTCCACCCCCACGGTTGCGCCGGCCTCGACCACGACATCCTTATCCAGAATAGCCCGGCGCACGACCGCGTTCGGCATGATCCGCGCCCGCTCGAACACCACCGAGTCGACGACCATGGCCCCGGATTCGACCGTCGTCCACGAACCGAGCACGCTGCGTTCGATGTGAGCTCCCGACAGAAGGGAGCCAAGGGAAACGATTGAGTCGATCATCGTGCCGAGATAGCCCCTGGCATCCCGCACGAACTTCGCGGGGGGCGAATTCAACTGCTGGCTGAAGATCGGCCAGTCTCGGTTGTAGAGGTTGAAGATCGGTAGAGCAGATATCAGATCCTGGTGGGCGTCGTAAAACGACTCGATCGTTCCCACGTCGCGCCAGTAGAACCGGTCGCGATCCGTAGACCCGGGAACGTGGTTGCGATTCAGGTCGTAGACGCCAGCGAGACCGAGCGACACAAAGTCGGGAACGATGTCACCGCCCATGTCGTGGTTGGAGTCGCTGCGTTCGCCGTCGCGCACTACCGCATCGATCAACACATCAGCGTTGAAAACATAGTTGCCCATCGAAGCGAGCACTTCGCCGGGGGAATCGGCGAGCCCGACCGGCTTCTGGGGTTTCTCATGGAACGCAGCAATTCGGGTCGGGTTATCCTTCTCGACCTCAATAACTCCGAACTGATCCGCTAGCGCAATCGGCTGCCTGATTGCCGCCACCGTGAGCCCTAGGCCAGACTCGATGTGGGCCTCGACCATTTGCGCAAAGTCCATACGGTAAACGTGGTCAGCGCCTACGACCACCACGATGTCGGGCTTCTCGTCGCGCACGAGGTTGAGGCTCTGCAAAATTGCGTCGGCCGACCCGCTGAACCAACGCTTGCCCAGCCGCTGTTGGGCTGGCACCGAGGCGACATACGCGTCAAGAAGGCCCGAGAGTCGCCAGGTCTGAGACACGTGGCGATCGAGACTGTGCGACTTGTATTGGGTGAGCACCACGATCTGGCGCAGGCCCGAATTGATCAAGTTGCTGAGGGCGAAATCAATTAGTCGGTAGCCGCCACCGAATGGCACCGCCGGTTTGGCACGATCCGCGGTAAGGGGCATGAGACGCTTCCCTTCGCCGCCGGCGAGCACAATTCCGAAGACTTTCTGGGATGCCATAAGCCCAACAGTAGGGGACTTGCCTGCGCGTCGCGAGGGTATCGGCGAGCCAGCTCGCCTAGGTCGTGCAGTAACGTCGTGACATGCGCGTTGACCTGATCAGTCGTGAATATCCGCCAGAGGTCTACGGCGGTGCTGGGGTTCATGTCGCCGAACTCGTCAAGGCCTTGGAGGCCGACGTCGACGTAGTGGTGCGCTGCTTTGGGATGCCGCGTGACGAACCGAGCGTGTACGCCTACCCAGTTCCGCCCGAGCTTGCCGGGGCGAATCCGGCGCTCGCAACTCTTGGTGTCGACCTACAGATCGCGCAAGACGTTGAGGGTGCCGACCTCGTGCATTCGCACACCTGGTACGCAAACGCGGCCGGGCATCTCGCCTCCCTGCTGCACGGAATTCCCCATGTTGTGACAGCCCACAGTCTCGAGCCGCTTCGACCGTGGAAAGCAGAGCAACTCGGGGGCGGGTACCGCATCTCGAGCTGGATCGAACAGACCGCTTTCGAGTCGGCAGCCGCGATCATTGCTGTCAGTGACGGGATGCGCCGTGACATCCTGCGTTCGTACCCGCGTCTCGACGAGTCGCGCGTGTCTGTCGTTCATAACGGAATCGATTTGAGCACCTGGACTCCAGTGCACGACACCGATCGAGTTCGACAGCTTGGGATCGACCCCGATCGACCCTCTGTCGTCTTCGTGGGTCGGATAACGCGCCAGAAGGGGCTGCCGTACCTGTTGCGCGCGGCCGCACTTCTTCCGCCCGAGGTGCAACTTGTGCTGTGTGCGGGCGCGCCAGACACTCCTGAGATCCTTGCGGAGGTGCAGTCTGGGGTGGCTTCCCTGCAGCAGCAACGCTCCGGGGTCGTGTGGCTTGAGACGCTCCTCAGTCAGAAGGATCTCGCTGCGGTGCTCACTCAGGCAACCACATTTGTATGTCCCTCTGTCTATGAGCCACTCGGCATCGTCAATCTTGAGGCCATGGCGTGCGCTGCCCCTGTCGTGGGGACGGCGACCGGGGGGATCCCCGAGGTAGTTCACGACGGAGTTACCGGGCGGTTGGTACCAATCGAGCAACTGCAAGACGGCACCGGGACCCCGGTTGACCCTGACCGATTTGTTGCCGATCTCGCAGAGACGTTGATTGAGGTGGTGAGCGATCCGGCCTCTGCTCGGCGCATGGGTGAGGCAGGGCGCGCGCGGGCCGAGCGCGAGTTTAGCTGGGCGACGATCGCCAGCCGCACAACCGAGATCTATCGCAGTCTCGTTTAGGCTGAAGTCATCATGGCCAGCGTTCTGAAGATGTCCGAAGTGTCCGTCGTCAGAGACGGCAATGCCATCCTCGATCGGGTTAGTTGGTCGGTTGACGCGACAGAGCGCTGGGTCGTCCTCGGTCCCAACGGGGCGGGCAAGACTACTCTGCTCCAGTTGGCGGCCGCGCAGATTCACCCCACGAGTGGGAAGGTCAAGATTCTCGACGATTCGCTGGGCAAGGCAGACGTATTCGAACTGCGCCCTCGAATCGGGTTCGCCTCAACTGCACTAGCGCGCAGGGTGCCGCGTGACGAGATCGTGCTCAACGTGGTGCTGACTGCGGCATACTCAGTCACCGGTCGGTGGAACGAAAGCTATGACGAGGTCGACGAGCGACGGGCACGACGGGTCCTTGCAGAGTGGAAGCTGAGCGCGCTTGAGCACCGGCGATTCGGTGATCTCAGCGACGGCGAGCAAAAGCGCGTACAGATCGCACGCGCTGTCATGACCGATCCCGAATTGCTTCTACTCGACGAGCCTGCGGCCAGCCTAGATCTCGGCGCCCGAGAGGAACTGCTTCAATTGCTGGGTGGCTTTGCGAGTGCCAAGAACTCACCCGCAATCGTGATGGTTACGCATCACGTCGAGGAGATCCCTCTGGGATTCACCCACGCTCTACTGCTCGCTGATGGTCGAATTCGGGCATCCGGAAAGCTTGAGAAGGTCATCACAGGCGAGAATCTCACCGCAACCTTTGGTCTGCCGCTGGGAGTGGTCAATGACGATGGCCGCTTCACGGCCAAGGCCCTCTAGATCTGCTGACCATCTGGTAAGATCGTGAGTCGGCCCATCGCCGACCAGACTTCATCCGGTGCCAATTTTGGCGCTGCCAATCCCAAGGAATCACCATGAAGACCGACATCCACCCCGAGTACGCGACGGTAGTGTTCCGCGACCTCGCATCAGGTGCGACCTTCCTCACTAAGTCGACGGTCAGCAGCGACAAGACCATCGAGTGGGAAGACGGCAACACCTACCCGGTAATCGACGTAGAGATCTCGTCAGAGTCTCACCCGTTCTACACCGGCAAGCAGCGCATTATGGACTCGGCCGGTCGCGTGGAGAAGTTCAACTCCCGCTACTCGAACTTCGGCACCAAGAAGGAATCTGCATCCAAGGATTCCGCCGCGAAAGACTCCGCCAAGTAGGAATCTGCTACTGAAACGCGAATTGGCCATCCCGTTTCAGCCACATACGACTCGTCGCCCTTCACCGACCGGATGTGGGCCTGAAAGCTCAGGGCTTGTTCCCTGTGCCATTCCACTTGACGAGCGTGCAACTCGGCAGCACCCCCAACAAGCTCCTCGGGATACGCGAGACCAAGTGCAATGGCTACGCGCCCTGCGGCGATGGCGTCCGATCCCGCATCGTGGGCGTCATCCAGCGACACCCCGTACCGCTCGGCTGTCGCCTCGAGTGTCCGCTTACCCTTCCGATAGCGATCCACCGCTTTGTCGATTACCAGCGGATCAATGACCGCGGAGGGGGGCGGGAGCGTGGGGATGCCTTGGCGACGACATTCTCTGTCGAGCAGAGTGAGGTCGTAGGGCGCGTTGTAGACGACCAAAGGCATGCCGAGTTCGCCGACCACACGAAGGGTTTGCGCGATTTCGGCGACCACGTGGCCGGAGGGCCTGCCCTCACGCCTGGCGCGTTCAGTCGTGATGCCGTGTACTGCGGACGCACCCTCGGGGATCTCGATGCCGGGATCAGCCAGCCAGTCCCACCGCGCGACGACCGTTCCGTCGGCCTCAAGAATCGCGATGCACGCGGAGACGATTCGGCTTGTGTCGACATCGACCCCGGTGGTCTCAAGATCGAAAACGCTTAACCGGCCCCAGTTGCTCATGGCCTCAGGCTAGGGCGCACCGCCGACACATCGTGTGCACGCTACCCGC
>JANOED010000372.1:0-3834 GCA_031413035.1 Leifsonia sp.
CGAGGCGGCGCAGCTAGGGGCTTCGCCAGCTTCATCGCGATGTTCGACGCCCAGTCACCGTGGTCGCGATTGCGGGGACGCTCAAGCAGGACGTCGTCGATTGTGAGGTTCATCACGCCGCCCCGGCGCTTCGCGATCTGCTTGACAACCGCGAGAAGCGCGGCGGAGAGATCGGCGGGATTCACGAGGCCCAAGCTTAGCCGCGAGCCTTGGCAGCAATGTGCCCCGGCCGGGGTGAGGATGGGGCATGGCCTTCTCTCGACCCGTGCTCGTCATCGTGCCGCTCTGTACTTTGCTCGTCGCCGGTTGCGTGCCGACCGGCGAGCCAGTGCCCACGTCCACACCCAGTTCGAGTCCGTCCGTCATCGCTTCACCTACCCCGGAAGCGTCGACCCCGGCGCCTGAGCCGGGGGTAGCGATCGGCATCGATTGTGAGCAGCTGGTCCCCGCTCAGGTGATGTATGACTTCAATAGCAATTTCGCGCTCGAAGCCGAGTTCACCCCTACTGAGGGCACCCCCGGCGCCGATGCCGTTGCCGAACTCGGGATCGCCTGCAGCTGGGTGAACCTCACTAGCGGGCAGACGATTGAGATAGCCGCTGCGCAACCCGCACCGTCACGCCTCGAAGCCCGACGGATCGAGGTTGCGGGGTTCAGCAACACCGTGCCGACGTATGAGGTCGAAGGCTTTTTCGTCGTTGAGGACGGCCTCGGTAGAGCCGATGCCTTCGACGGGCCGTACTGGATCTCGATGACGTCCGAGGTGTTCTTCGAACCCGGTGAAGTCGCGCCCCTGATGGCGGCGGCGGTCGCCGCCCTGAACTAGCGTGATCAGCCCAGCTGAATCAACTCGGTGCCGTCGTCGAGCGGGAGTTCATCGACGACGGCGAGAACGTCGAGACTGACGAGACTGAGGTCGGCCCAGTGGTTCGTGAGGAACGCGATATCCGCTGCGTCACGGCCCGTTGAGATGCGCAGCATGCTCTGACGGGGTGCGAGACGCGTGGCATCCACCGCCCACCAGTAGCCGTCTACCCACGCCTCAGCGACGGCGTGGAAGTCCATCGGCGACAGCCCTGGCGCGTAGACCGCGACCATCCGGGCCGGCACGTCGAGTGCGCGCAGGAGTGCGATCACAAGGTGCGCGTAGTCGCGGCACACTCCGCGGCGAGCGAGGAGCGTCTGCTCGGCACCGTCCGTGGGCAGGCTCGAGCCCGGTACGTAGCGCAGGCGCTCCCACACCCAGAGGGTGACCGCGGAGAGTAGCGCGTGTCCGGCGAGCCCGGCGAACTCGGATCGGGCGGTTGGCGTGAGGCTGTCGGACTCGCAGTACCGGCTAGGCCGCAAGAAGGTCACAAGGTCGATGTCGTTCGCGGGCAGCGGGCTCGCCCGACCGACCACCTCGGCGGTGTAGTCCACAATCATCCTGCCCGCGTTGCTGACCAGGGTGTGCAGCCGTGTTCCGTGGTCATCGACCAACTCGGTGGGGTGCTGGGCGACACCGTCGAGCACGAAGCTCAGAGTTTCCTTGCCGAAGTATGCGCCCCGCGCCGCCGCAAGACTGAACACCATGTTCGTGCGGCCGTCGATCGCGAGCTCAAGGCGAGTGGTGACGGTGCGCTGCATGCGTCGATCCTGCCACGGCGCGCTGGTACTCTGGTGAGGTTCCTCCTGGCCCCCATAGCTCAGGGGATAGAGCACTGCCCTCCGGAGGCAGGGGCGCAGGTTCGAATCCTGCTGGGGGCACTCCTCCTAGCTGCTCGGGGTGTTGGTGCTCGGGGTGTCGCCGCTCGCCTTGCGCTTCGCGAGCTGCATGCGCACGAACGGAATGAGCAGGATCACACCACTCACGATCGCCGCGATTCCGCCCAGCTGGCGAAGGATCACGAGATCCATGAGACCGAAGCCGCGCACGAAGGCATACGCAGCCAAGAGAATCAGCACGATCGACACCGTGCGCGCCTGCCCCAGCGTGACTCCCGGCCAGAGGTAGATCGCGCCCGCGAGGGCAATGGACCCGACGAAGACCCCATCAGCGACAGCAGGCGTAGATGCGCCGAAGACGAGGAAGAGGCCCACCGCGATCGCCGCGACCGAAACGACGAGCTTAACGACGGTGCCTGCCGACATCTTGGTGTTCTCAGCCATGTTCTCAGCCATGAATCAGGCCTCCGCTTTATTCATGGACCTGCCGAGGGTGAAGAGCAGAACCAGGTCGAGCACGCCGACGATGATCAACGTGATGCCGAAGAAGATCGCATACGCGATGGCCACCCCGTCCGCGAAGACTACGACCGCCACACCGGCGAGCGCGATCAGGATACCGACAACGATCGAGAGCCAGTCACCATTGCCTCGTGCAGCATCGACGAGAGTCGCAATGCCTTCAAAGATCCACGAAATGCCGATGATGATCACGATGAAGACGAAGGTTTCGAACGGGTTCCTGATCACGACAACTCCGGCGGCGAAGATCAGCGCGCCGATGATGAAGTTGGCGGCCTTACCGCCACCGTTGAGCTCCTTGTCGGTGAATCCCTGAACGACGCGAATGACGCCGAGGATTACGAAATAGATGCCCAAGAGGGTCGCGAGAATTCCGATAGTCGACTGCGGCCAGACGAGAACGAGCACACCGATCACGAGCGCTGCAATCGCGCGGATCGCCCACACGACTCGGTTCTGCCTAAAAACGCTCGCGAGCTGGTTGTCAGAGGTTGTTGACATGTCATGTCCTTCACTGTTGTGACCACGGTGTTGTGCCCACTGTGCTGACCCGTTGCCAGCAACCACGCACAGATTACTCCCGTGCAGACCCCGGCGAACAGTATCGACCCGCCGTGAGCCCGAATGCTAGCCTGACCCGATGGAGGCCAGTACCGGCCGGCCCATTCCCGCAGCCGACCCGCAGCTTGGGAGCACACCCTTGCTCGAACGTATCCGAGCATCCGTGATCGGTGACGATCAGTTGATGGTCGGCCCCTTCGGGCCCAGGCGGGTCACTTACGCCGACTACACGGCGAGCGGTCGCGCGCTTGGCTTCATCGAGGACTTCGTACGCGAGGAGGTACTGCCCCGCTACGCGAACACGCATTCCGAGTCATCCGGTACCGGCCTGCAAACGACACGACTTCGCGAGGATGCCCGTGCCGCCATCCACCGCGCCGTGCACGGCACCGACGACACCGTCGTCATCTTCACGGGCAGCGGTTCGACGGCGGCCATCGACAAGATCGTCGGAGTGCTCGGACTCCGGCTGCCCTGCGATCTCGACAGCCGGTATGGGCTCTCTGCACTGATACCACGCGACGAGCGGCCGGTGGTCTTCATCGGTCCGTATGAACACCACAGCAATGAGCTGCCGTGGCAGGAGTCGATCGCCGACCTTGTGACGATCCCCGAGGATACCGATGGGCACATCGACGTCGCCATCTTGGCGAGTGAGTTACAGCGGTTCGCCGACCGGCCGCTGAAGATCGGCTCGTTCAGTGCGGCGAGCAATGTCACGGGCATCCTGACTGACACCGAGCTGGTCACCGGGCTGTTGCATGACCATGGCGCCCTCGCCTTCTGGGACTACGCAGCGGCTGCGCCCTACGTCGAGATCGACGCGTCCGGTGCGGATGCCATCTTCTTGTCCCCCCACAAGTTCATCGGCGGTCCTAGCACGCCGGGAGTCCTCGTTGTCAACCGCGCGATACTCACGAACTCGGTGCCCCATGTGGTCGGCGGCGGGACCGTGGCCTACGTAAACCCTGACGAGCACCGGTATCTGACCGACCCCGCGCATCGCGAGGAGGCGGGCACGCCAGCGATCGTCGAGGCGATCCGGGC
>JANOED010000373.1:0-3887 GCA_031413035.1 Leifsonia sp.
ACCGTCGTTGCCGTCACCCCCGCCGGCGCCGTCGCGGCTGTGTACCGCAAGCTGCACCTCTACGACGCGTTCGGAGCGCAAGAGTCTCGGTGGGTCATTCCGGGGGACATTGAGCCGCCGCAGACCTTCGGCTGGGAAGGCTTCACGGCGGGACTTCAGACCTGCTACGACCTGCGCTTCCCCGAGGTCACGCGTCGGCTCGCTGACGCCGGCGCTGAGCTGGTGCTCGTGCCCGCCGAGTGGGTGCGAGGGCCGCTCAAGGAGCATCACTGGCGCACACTCGTCACCGCCCGCGCCATCGAGAACACGGTCTTTGTTGCTGCCGCCGACCACACCCCGCCGATCGGGGTGGGCATGAGCATGGTGGTCGACCCGATGGGAGTGGTCGTTGCCGAACTAGGCGAGGAAGCCGGAGTCGTCGTCGCCGAGATTGCACCAGAGCGCATCCTGTCAGTGCGCGTTGTGAACCCGGCACTCGCGCTACGGCGACTCGCTGTCGTACCTCGATAGGCGCCGGTTGGTTAGGAAACGCGCAGTCTTCCGAGCTGCTCTGCCGCCTCCTCAAGCACGTCAACCCGCTTGCAGAATGCGAAGCGCAGGAGGGTGCCGTACCGGTGCCGGTTCGCCTCGCGCACAAACGCAGTAACAGGCACGGCCACGACTCCGGCCAGGGCGGGGAGAGCCCGGCAGAAGTCGGCCGCGTCGGTAACGCCGAGGGGAGAGGCATCCGCGATCACGAAGTAGCCAGCCTGAGGAGAGGTCACCGTGAACCCCGCACCCATAAGGCCCGAGGTGAGGATGTCACGTTTGGCTTGAAGCACGGCAGCGGCTGTCGCGAAGTAGCTGTCGGGAAGACCGAGCCCGAGCGCAATCGCGGGCTGAAAGGGTGCGCCGTTGACGTAAGTGAGGTACTGCTTGACCGCGACGATCGCCTGCAGGATCGGCGCGGGTGCGATGGCCCAGCCGATCTTCCAGCCGGTCGTGCTGAAGGTCTTGCCACCACTCGAGATCGTGACGGTTCGTTCGCGGGCACCGGGCAGGCTCGCGATGGAAATGTGCTCGCCCCCGAAGGTCAGGTGCTCGTACACCTCGTCGGTGACTATCAGCGCGTCGTGCTCGTGGGCGAGTTCGACGATCAGTTCGAGAGTCTCTCTGGGGAACACGGCACCGGTCGGGTTGTGCGGCGAGTTGACGATAATCAGGCGCGTGCGGTCAGTCACCGCCCGCCGAAGGTCGTCGTGGTCGGGCAAGAAACCGGGTGCGTTGAGTGGAACCGTCACCTGAGTCGCCCGGGCCAATGCGGTGATCGCGCCGTAGGCGTCGTAGAACGGCTCGAAGGTCACCACCTCGTCGCCATCATCGGTGAGCGCGAGAATAGTGGCGGCTATCGCCTCCGTTGCCCCGGCAGTGACGAGAACCTCGGTCGCGGCATCCACCTCGATGCCATAGAAGCGCTTCTGGTGGGCGGCGATCGCCTCCCGCAGGATCGGCATCCCGAGCCCGGGCGGGTATTGATTCTTGCCCTCACTTATTGCTCGCCGTGCGGCCTCGAGAACCTCGGGCGGGCCATCCTCATCAGGAAAACCCTGTCCCAGATTGATCGAGCCAGTGGATGCCGCGAGCGCCGACATCTCCGCGAAGATGGTTGTCGACAACTCGCCGTCTGCCCCCAGCAGCATCGCGCCGCGCGCCGCGCGCTCCCACCCACCACTAACAGTCATCGTGCTGCGAGCCTAGCGCCGCGTGCGGAGCAGGATACCTCGGTGCCAGGCCGCAGACAGCTCCCAGCCGATCCAAATACAATGCTCAGGTTGGCGAAGGATGCTGTTCCTCGCTGGAAGGAGCACCCGTGACCGCGACACCCGAAACCCCCGAATCTGCGCCCGTTCACTCAGCCGCAACCCCCATTGAGCCTGAGCAGAGCCCCGCAGTGGCTCGCCCCTCACGAACGAGCCCTGTAGTCGTGGCGGCGGCTCTCGCCGTCGGAGCTTTGATCGGTGGTGTCTCCGGGGCCGGCGTGGCTGTCTGGGCCACTTCTCTGAACGCGGGCACCGGCGCCGTGGATAGCACGTCGCCATCTACCATCATGGTGAACGATCCTGCGAACGTTGCTCCCGTGACCGCAATCGCGGCCAAGGCATCGCCGTCAGTCGTGACCATCTCAGTCACGTCTGATACCGCCGGCGGAACCGGTTCGGGTGTGATTCTCGACACCGACGGTCACGTACTCACCAACGCCCACGTAGTCAGCCTCGATGGCGGCAGTGACCCGCGCATCTCGGTGACCTCATACGACGGTCGACTGTTCCCGGCCACGATCGTCGGAGTGGACCCCATCTCTGACCTCGCGGTCATCAAGCTCGAGAACCCCGACGATCTCGTGCCCGCCGAGTTTGGCGACTCATCTGCCCTCAACGTCGGCGACACCGCCGTCATGATTGGCGCTCCGCTCGGCCTCTCCGCGTCGGTCAGTGACGGCATCGTAAGTGCGCTCAACCGCAGCATCACGGTTGCGTCGTCGGCGGTTCCCGAGGAGGCTCCTCAGGAGATCGTCGATCCGGATCCGACTACCCCCGACGACACCACTAACCCGTTCGAC
Source organism: Leifsonia sp. (assembly GCA_031413035.1). GTDB lineage: Bacteria > Actinomycetota > Actinomycetes > Actinomycetales > Microbacteriaceae > Rhodoglobus. The sequence goes on from JANOED010000373.1 coordinate 2,600, forward strand.
ATCTGGAACTTCGACATTCCCGGCGACGAAGCGCCGCCGAGCGCTGCCACATCGTCGACGATCGTGCTGGCCGTAATTCAGACGAATGCCGGGATTAATCCAGGAAGCTCTGGCGGGGCCCTCGTCAACGACCAGGGTCAGGTCATCGGCATCAATGTAGCTCTCGCCACCTCGGGCGGCGGCAGCGAGCAGCCCGGTAGCATCGGCATCGGTTTTGCCATTCCGGCGAATTTCGCTCAACGCATCGCAGCAGAGCTCATGGAGTCCGGAACCGCGACTCACGGTCTGCTAGGTGCGAGCGTTACCGACGTGACTGAGGACCCTGCGCAGGTCGAGAGCCAAGTCATTGGCGCGAGCATCATGGAACTAGCGGGCGGCGGAGCGGCAGAGGTGGCGGGGTTACGCGTCGGTGACATCATCACCGGTGTGAATGGCCTCCCGATCACCGGGAAGACCGATCTCACCGCACAGATCCGTGCGCTACCCGCAGGGGCCGATGCCGTCATCAGCTACGTTCGTGGCGGCGAGGCAGCGACCGTTGACGTCACGCTGGGCGCCCTGAGTTAGCATCCCGCCGCTGGTAGGCTGAGCCGACCCAGCCCAGCGACGTATTGGACACCATGGCAGCGAAGGTGGATGCCCTCCCCGGTGTCTCCTACGTCATGCCAGTGCTCAACGAGGTAGAACACATCGAGGCGGCGGTCAATAGCCTGACCGCGCAGGACTACACGGGCCCGTGCGAGATCATCCTTGCCCTCGGCCCGAGTGTTGATGGAACGAACGACATCATCTCCGCGATGGCAGCAGTCGATCCGCGAATCACCAGCATCACCAATGAGCTGGGTTCGACCCCGGGCGGGCTCAATGTCGCGATACGCGCGTCGAGCCATCCCATCGTGGTGCGAGTAGACGCGCATTCTGTGCTGCCCACCGACTACACGCGTATCGCCGTCGCCACACTCCTCGAGACTGGCGCCGACAACGTCGGCGGCATCATGAAGGCCGTGGGTGTGACGCCCTTCGAGCGGGCGGTCGCGCGCGCCTACGGGTCACGGGAGGGGCTTGGCGGCACCCAACACCACGTCGGGGGCAAGGCCGGCCCTGCCGAAACCGCGTACCTCGGAGTCTTTCGCCGCGATCGCCTGATCGAGGTCGGGCTGTTCGACGAGGGCATCAAGCGCGGTCAGGACTGGGAGATCATTCGTCGTCTGCGGGCCTCCGGTGGAACGGTTTGGTTCACTCCAGAGCTTGAGGTCGTCTATCGGCCGCGCTCCAGCCTTCGAGCGCT